>SCUG01000636.1 GCA_004297645.1 Saprospiraceae bacterium
GCTGGCCGAAGAGGTCCACAAAATCCGAAAAGCCGGGGGCAAAGTTCCCCATCTCGCCGCCGTACTCGTGGGTGAAGACCCCGCCAGCGCCGTGTACGTGCGCAACAAAGTGCACTCTTGCGAAAAGGTGGGGTACAAATCCACACTGGTGCGCCGGGACGCCACCGCCACGGAGGAAGAAGTATTGCAAATAGTGCACGACCTCAACTGCAACGATGACGTGGACGGCTTCATCGTTCAACTCCCACTCCCAAAACACATCAACGAGGAGAAGATAACCTTAGCCATAGACCCCCGCAAAGACGTGGACGGGTTTCACCCTGTGAATGTAGGAAGAATGGCACTGGGCCTGCCTTGTTACCTCCCTGCCACACCATACGGTATCGTTACCATGCTGGAGCGCTATGGCATCGAGACCTCCGGCAAACACGCCGTAGTGATTGGACGCAGCAACATCGTTGGCACGCCAATGAGCATACTGCTCTCCCGCAAAAGCAAAACAGGAAACTGCACCGTCACCATCACCCATAGCCACACCAAAGACCTGCCCGGTATGGTGAAAACCGCCGACATCATCGTCGCTGCCATCGGCATCCCCGAATTCGTTACTGGTGATATGGTGAAAGACGGTGCCGTGGTCATTGATGTCGGCATCAACCGTGTGGACGATTCCGCCTCCAAACAAGGATACCGCTTAGTTGGCGATGTGAAATATGATGAAGTAGCCCCGAAATGTAGCTTTATCACACCTGTGCCTGGTGGCGTAGGGCCTATGACAGTGACCTCCCTGCTGCTCAATACCCTGAAGGCCTGCAAAAAGGAAGTTTATTTCTGATTATTGGCTTTTTATTCTCCCAGCCTTGAATGGCTGTATGTGAATGAAATTCATTGCCCCGGGTTATAACTCTATCAATCTGTCTATTTGGTCTTAATTTTCCGGGGCATCGTAAACTATTCAAAGTGAAAACCATTATTTTGGGCACAATTTGCATCCCGGATTTTCATTTTTCATCATTCAAACGCAAAACAACATGTCTGACATAGCACCTCCTAATTACGGAAAAAAATCATTCTGGAAACGCCCCGAAGGCATTACCGGCGCCTTGTTTCTAATTGCCCTTATCGGTGGCGGCGGATTTTTGCTCTACACTTACGGTGCGGCATTAATCGCACTGGCAGCGAATGCCATTTACCTCACCCTGATGCTCGTGGCGTTGGCAGCTCTCATTTACGTCATCCTCGACCCGAAAATGAGAACCTTATTGTGGTACATGTACAAGAGTGTCATGCGCTGGGTGACGGGCGTCTTCGTGCAGATTGACCCCATTGGCATTCTCAAAAGCTATGTTGATGACCTGGAGGGCAACCTCGGTACAATGAGCAAACAAATTGGCAACCTGAAGGGGCAGATGCGAAAGATGGACACGCTGATGAAAGACAACCAAAAAGAGATTGAAAACAATCTCAAGCTCGCCAGTGTAGCCAAGAATCAGGACAACGACAGCCAGGTTATTCTCGCCACCCGCAAAGCTGCGAGAATGCAGGAGAGCAACGAAAAGTATAAAGAACTGCACCAGAAAATGGAGATTCTTTACCGCATCCTCGACAAGATGTACAAAAACTCAGAAATCCTGCTCGAAGACACCAAAGACCAGGTGAAACTAAAAGAGCAGGAACGCAAAATTATTCGCACCAGCCACTCCGCCATGAAATCTGCCATGAGTGTCATCTCCGGCGACCCCGACAAGCGGGCCATGTTCGACATGGCGCTCGAAAATATCGCCGATGACGTGGCCAACAAAATTGGTGAAATGGAACGCTTCATGGAAGTCTCCGCCAACTTCATGGATACCATAGACCTGCAAAACGGCGTGTTTCAGGAAGAAGGCATGCAAATGCTCGAAAAATGGGAAAAAGAAAGCTCATTGCTCCTCATGCCCGGCAAGTCCACCAGCACCGATACTCTCGACTTGAACACACCTGTGAGCCGCCCCGAAAAGCAGGCGAAAAGCGGCGATTCGGGCTACGACAACCTGTTCAACTGATAAGAGATTTTTTTTCGAAAGCCAGTAGTTTTACTCCCTCACATCGAATGACATTACGCGCTTCTAAATCACCAAATTTTAAAAACTCGCTCAACCCGTAATGCAAAACACAGAGACGCTTCTGGCCGCATTCTTTGAGTTAATCAAACCGTATTTAGCTAAAAGCAACCTGCCCGAAAATAAAGTGGTAGAGTACCTTAGCCCCGCCAAATTGCGGCAGCAAATTGATTTGCCCGTCCACCAAAGTGGAGAGTCATTCGAACAAATTCTCAATTACATCCGCCAATATCTCCAGTACTCCGTCAATACGGGCAACCGGCAGTTTTTCAACCAGCTATATGCAGGCTTCAACCTGCCCGCCTTTGCCGGCGAGGTGGTCACCGCACTCACCAACACCTCCATGTACACCTACGAAGTGGCGCCCGTGGCCACCCTAATCGAGGCCGAAATGATAGATAAAATGTGCCACATTGCAGGCTATGAAAACGGCGATGGCATATTTGTGACGGGCGGTAGCAACTCCAACCTGATGGCCATGTTTTCGGCCCGCAACCATGCACTGCCCGAAATCAAAAACACAGGATTATACAGTGCCCCCCACCTGTCGGCGTTCGTCTCGCAGGAGGCGCATTATTCTTTTGAAACCGCCGCCAACCTGCTCGGCATTGGCTCCGCCAGCATTTACAAAATAAAGACTTCCCGAGAAGGGAAAATGCTGCCCGGCGACCTGGCCCGGCAAATGCAACTATCTGCTGAAAAAGGCGAAAAACCCTTCTTCGTGGCTGCCACTGCTGGCACTACCCTGCTCGGCGCTTTCGACCCCCTTCCAGAAATCGTGGAGACGGCACACCGCCACCATGCCTGGGTTCATGTGGACGGCTCTTTCGGCGGCTCCCTCATCCTCAGCCCCCGCATGCGCTCACTGTTCGAGGGCCTCGAACATACCGACTCATTCACCTGGAACCCGCACAAACTCATGAACATCCCCCTCGTATGCTCAGCAATCTTAGTGCGGGAAAAAGGGCGGCTACAGAAAAACCTCACCAACCTCCACGACGACTACATCTACCACGACACCGATACCGGCAACTGCGATTTGGGTAAAAAATCCGTCCAATGCGGCCGCCGGGTGGATGCCCTCAAACTCTGGCTGGCGTGGAAATACTACGGCGACGACGGCTATGCCTCCCGCATTGACAACCTGCTCGAAATGGCCCGCTATTTTGAATCGAAAATAAAAGCAGATAAGCGCTTCGAACTCATGGCACCCCGCCAATCACTCACGGTTTGCTTCCGCTACCTGCCCCAAAATACAGACGATGCCGATGATTTTAACAGCACCCTCAGAGAGGCACTGCGCACTTCCGGCAAATCCCTCGTGAACTTCGGCCACCTGAACGGGCATTTCGCCTTCCGTTGGGTAGTGGCCAATGCGGAAGTCACCAAAGCAGACGTGGATGTTTTCTTTGAAAACCTCACTCAAACCGCCGGACACCTCGATGCTGCGGCGCACATCATTTAGCCAGGAATGTGAATGAAAAATATGGACAAATACCTCTCCCCTACTTTTTTCATTGACAGCTCCCACCCGGCTATCGTGGCCTATGCCCGGCAACATACAGCAGGCGCCACCACAGATGTGCAGAAAACCATCCTGCTGTTCGAGGCCGTTCGCGACGGATTCTATTACGACCCCTACCGCATTGACCTGAAGCGGGAGGCGTTCATCGCCAGCAATATTTTAAAACGGGAAAGAGCATACTGCATTGAAAAAGCAATCGTGCTTGCCGCCGTGCTCCGGGCCGCCGGGCTGCCGGCAAGGCTGTATTTCGGCAACGTCAAAAACCACATCGCCACCCAAAAATTCCGGGAATACCTCCAAACCGATGTCATGGTTTTTCATGGAAGCTCCGAAGTGTTTTTGCACGGTGAATGGATAAAACTCACCCCCGCCTTCAACAAAACACTTTGCGAAAAACTAAACGTTGACCCCCTCGTTTTCAACGGCACCAGCGACGCCATCTTTCAACAATTCGACAGGGCGCATCATCAGTTCATGGAATACCTCGAAGATTACGGCTCGTTTGCCGACCTGCCTTATGCCCTGCTCATCAGCGAATTCAAGCGCTTCTACGGGCACATTCCCTATATCAAAAACTGGAAGGAAGAAATAGGGTAAATACCTGGAGTGGCAAACTCCTCAAAAGGCAATAAAAAAAGAGCCTCTCCTTCTGCCACCGCCTCAGCCCCGCTGCCATGTTGCAGCGCGGCATTTCCCTCGCCAACGCACTATTTCACCGTCCGGCATCAGAGCAAGACTTTCCAGGTTTTTGAAACCTGGAAAGTCTTTCGCAATGCTGGCTATGGTGCAGAATGGTTTAGAAGACAACGTCGGCAGGGTTGGCAACCCTGCCGACGTAGTCGCAATGCTGGCTATGGTGCAGAATGATTTAGAGAACGTCGCCGGGGTTTAGAACCCCGGCGACGTTTGAGTCGCAATGCTGGCTATAGTGCAGAATGGTTTAGAAGAGAAATGATACAATTAATTCTGAACGCCCCCCGCGGTCGCAATGCTGGCTATGGTGCAGAATGGTTTAGAAGCAACGTTGGCTTCGCTGGTGGTTGGTCAAACCAACATGTCGCAATGCTGGCTATGGTGCAGAATGGTTTAGAAGTTTTAATGGGAGTAATACTTACGCTGTTACTAACAGTCGCAATGCTGGCTATGGTGCAGAATGGTTTAGAAGATAGAAGGCAAAAAAATTACGAGTGGAACAAAGAAAGGGTCGCAATGCTGGCTATGGTGCAGAATGGTTTAGAAGCATGGGATGTATCAGAAATCCATGGCGGTATCTTACGTCGCAATGCTGGCTATGGTGCAGAATGGTTTAGAAGTCTACCTGACGGTTCTATTGCCGAACGACACAATGTCGCAATGCTGGCTATGGTGCAGAATGGTTTAGAAGAAATGGTAGCCTCTAAACACATACTATCCATGAACAGTCGCAATGCTGGCTATGGTGCAGAATGGTTTAGAAGCCGTAAAGCAGTTCGACAAGGATGCGCGAAGTTTTGTCGCAATGCTGGCTATGGTGCAGAATGGTTTAGAAGCCATAGCATGTGGGCAAAATACAACAACAGGAACGGTCGCAATGCTGGCTATGGTGCAGAATGGTTTAGAAGTTGCTTGGCAATTCATTGCCTAGCGATTGCAGGCGGGTCGCAATGCTGGCTATGGTGCAGAATGGTTTAGAAGCTTTACTCGCGGAGCTGATCGGCTCAAAAAGATTTGTCGCAATGCTGGCTATGGTGCAGAATGGTTTAGAAGTCCTGTGGGGCTCGGTCGTGCGGAGCTCCTTCGGCGTCGCAATGCTGGCTATGGTGCAGAATGGTTTAGAAGCACCACCACAAAAACCAAAAAAACAACCAACTCAGTGTCGCAATGCTGGCTATGGTGCAGAATGGTTTAGAAGCTTTTGGGAAAAGCATCGAGTTATTCCCCAACCCAACGTCGCAATGCTGGCTATGGTGCAGAATGGTTTAGAAGGTATATTTAGGGTATTAAAAGAGTTTCGTAATTCAAGTCGCAATGCTGGCTATGGTGCAGAATGGTTTAGAAGTTTTACGACCAAGGTGCCAATGAAGGCAACAACGACGAGTCGCAATGCTGGCTATGGTGCAGAATGGTTTAGAAGATACAGATGGCAAACGATCAATCTTCTGGAAGCGGTCGCAATGCTGGCTATGGTGCAGAATGGTTTAGAAGAGCTATCACATTTAATATGACAATGCCTAATGGGGTCGAAGGTATAAAAACGCCCCGCTATTTCCCGCTATTTTTCTTAAATTTTTCTTAAAAAAAGGGGGCCGGCAGTCTGAAAATACGCTGTTTAGGGGTCTTTCCCGCGAGGTCAAGCTGCTGAAAACGAGCGGGTTGGCTCAATCTGCGATGAAGAATATTTCTACATGGCGTCCCCGCGAACAGCCACTTTTATTTGCAAAACCGGAGCGGCGGCGCCAACTTTGTGGTAAGAAAAACAACAAATAATCTGCCCTGGCATGAAATCAAAAAGCAAACAGGCCTACCCACACGAACACCACAAGATTTCCATGAACACGACAAGAATTTTCTTTAACCTGTTTAAACTTTTTGAGTCATGGGAGAAATTCATATTACTTCGTATGGCGCGAAGTTGCGCACGCGGGCAGGCTTGTTTGTACTCCATCCCGGCAACCTGACGGGGAGCGGCGACCCCAGGCCGCCGCAGGAATACGCCCCTCACCAGGTTGAATGTATCCTGTTGTACGAGAAGAGCGGCTCCATCAGCGCCGACGCTATGTCGCTGGCCCTCCGCTTTGAAGTTGACATCCTGTTCTGCGACCATTTCGGCAATCCCCTCGCCCGCCTTCAGCCCGCCCGGTCTTCGGCGCCAACGATGGTGCAGGTTGCCCAGCACCGCCTGATTGGCACGCCCAAGTCCCTGGAGTTTGTCAAGCAATGGTTGAGTCTTAAATTCCGGCGGAAGTTGGCCTTCCTGGCAAAGCTACAGCGCCGCCGGAAAGGAGACCCCGAGAAAGTGGCCATGCTCAAGGCCGTCCGCCAAAAGCTGGCAGAATACTTCATACAGCTCCAAAACCAGCCTTTGCTGCCGCTGAAAGAAGCGGCGGAACGCATCCGGGGCTTCGAGGGGGCGGCATCCCGCCTCTACTTCCAGACCCTCAGCAAACTCCTGCAGCCTGAATACCAATTCGAAGGGCGCAGCCGCCAACCCGCCCAAGACATTTTCAACGATTTCCTCAACTATGGCTACGGCATCCTCTACCGGTGGACAGAGAAATTCCTCTGGCTGGGAGGCATCAGCCCTTATGCTGGCTTCCTCCACGGTTTAGAGAAAAACCAGAAAGCCATGCTCTATGACTTCATAGAACCCTACCGCCCCTGGGTGGATGCCCTCGTGTTCAACCTGTGCTCCCGCAAGATAGCCACCAAGCACCACATCGTGGAGCACAACAGCGGCTGGTGGCTATCGAACACCGGGAAAGCGCTCCTCACCGAAGTCTTTTACGAGTTTTTTGAAAACGAGGACATTGACTACGACGGCGCGCTCATAACACCTATGAAAACCATGAGGCAGGATGCCAGGGCTTTCGCCGGCGCGCTGATGGAAATACCGGAGACCCTGCCTGTTTTGGACGAACCTTATAGCTGAGGCAGACAGCCCGGTTGTTTTTTATTCGCTGCGCAAAACCAGCTTCCATCCTAATATCCAATGCTATGTACTATTGTGTGTATTACGACATCAGCCACCATAAAACCCGGCTATTGGCTGTCAAACTTTGCAAACAGGCCGGGCTGGTCAGGGTGCAGCGCTCGGTATTCTTAGGCGAAGCTGCTTACTTCCGCATCCAGGAAATCGAACAGCAGCTCAAGCCGCTCCTGAAGCCCCGCACCGACAGCCTGCTCATCCAGCCCCTCGACCGCCTGTCCTTCGACCGGCTGGAAATGCTCGGCAAAAAAATGGACAAAACGGTCATCGCCCGGAAGCAGCGGGCCGTGTTTTTTTAGCGAACGTGCCCCCAATTCACCAATTCACCAATTCACCAATTCACCCAATTCCCCAATTCCCCAATTCACCAATTCACCCAATTCACCAATTCCCCAATTCCCCTATTCACCCAATTACCTGATACCATGTACGACATCGCCCCTCCATCCCTCGAATTGACGCTGGCGCAAATGGACGCCAAAGCCGCCCGCTTTCTGGCCATCAAACACCCCGGCGAGTTGGCCGGCCTGCTCAAGGCCGATGCCGCCCTACTGGCCAAGTTCGCCGCCAAGCCGCACTACGCCGTGTTCAGCATCCCCAAGCCGGGCGGCGCCAAGCGCATCATCCACAACCCCCACCCCGACCTGAAAACCATTCAACAGTCGCTGAACCTATACCTGCAATGCGCCTACTGCCAATTGATGCCGCCCTGTGCCTTCGGCTTCATCCCCCGCCCCACCGACGAACCCAGGCCCCGCAACATCTACACCAACGCCCTCGTCCACTTCGGCAGCCAGTGGGTGCTCAACCTCGACCTGAAAGACTATTTTCACACCGTCACCAGCCGCCACCTAACATGGGTATTCCGGGAGCTTTTCGGCTTCCCCGAAGCGCTCGCCAACCAACTCATCGCCCTCGCCAGCTACCGGGGCGTGTTGCCCATGGGCGCACCCACCAGCCCCGTACTCTCCAACCTCGCTGCCCTGCCCCTCGACCAGGAACTCCAACCCTTCGCCAACCTGCTCGACGCTGCGTACACCCGCTTTGTGGACGACCTCACCTTCAGCTTCGACACGCAGCCTACACCGGAAGTCATCGCCGCCATCCGCCAAAAAGTAGAAAAGCACCACTTCATCCTCAACGAAACCAAAATCCGCCTGACGGCAAAAAAGGACAACCCCGAAGTGACCGGGCTTATCCTGAAATCGCCGCACCCCGACGTGAGCGGGTCTTTCCTGAAAAAGCTGAAAAAAGACATCCGCCTCTACCGCCGCCTCACCACACCCGGCATGATGCAGCGCGGCATCTTCCACGCCAGCGTGCTCGACAAGCTGCGCCGCAGCATCGCCGGGCAGGTGCAGTTCGTGAAGTTCATCCGCGGAAGGGTGGAGAAGGGGCTGAAGAGGTGGGAGAAGGTAGTGGGATAATATTCAGACACTTTATCAGGAAGTATTCAAATCGTCTGGAAAGGTGTCGTCACCTCCCAGTGTCTCCGTCATAGTATTTGATAAAGTCCAGCATCTCCCGGATGCGGGCGTACAGCGAAAAAATGGAGTTGGCGAAATACACCTTGTTGGCATATTTCACCCGGTCGAGGGGGAAGCGCTCGCCAAAATAGAGGACGTAACAAGCAATGCCCGCCACGTATTCCTCCATGTACATCGCAGCGGCAGGGTCGGACTCAATGTCGTCGAGCACTGCCAGGTCAAAACGCTCCGCAGGGATGGCGTCGCCATAGTGGATGTAATGCACGTTTTTGAAATAGTTTTTGGAAAAAAAGCGCTCGATGGACGGCCTGCGCTCCGCACGGGTCACCACGAGAATGCGCTCATGCACCTCTTCCCGCAGTTGCCGCACTTCCGACAAGTCCTCCTCCGCCAGGTTATCAATCAGCAGCAGCACCCGGTTGGTGAGTTGCGACAATTCCCGGCTGTACTCGTCCCGGCTCAGCAGGTTGTTGAGGTTGTCCCGCTCCACCCGGTTGTAGGCCGCCAGCAGGGAGAGGCAGTCGTTGTAAGCATCCCGGCCGGGGTCGAGCGAGGCTTCCAATTGCTTGATGCACTGTCCGAGGTTGCCGGCGATGGTGCGCTTGAGGGACTGTTTGAAGAGGGGGAGGGAGGTGGGCATGGATGGATGGGTTTATTGGATAGAATTCAAAAAGCATGGTCAGAATAATGATTCTTATGCTTCCATCACCATCTGGATGAAAAAGCCAAAAGTGTGGTTTTCGGGAAGTAGGTCAGAAGGGTCCAAAGCTTCATCATTCGACCCGGAAAGCGCTAAAAATCTCCTGATTGCTGTTTTTCTCAGATTGGGTCTTTTTTCATCGTTCAACCCAAATAATTCGATGGTGTGTTCAGCCCGAACTTTGACTGCCGGTTCAGCCATAGGATTAGGCTCGATTTCCCCTGAACGAGGGTCAAAAAAGAAATAAGCTGGAAAGTCATAACTGCGCTGGTCCGGTTTGAGCGGCTTGATTTTTCTGCCCTCCACGATTTTGTAAAATTTGTTGCCCTGGCAATTGTTGCATTCCCTGCAAATCGGGAACAAATTGTACCAAACATAAGCCAATAGTGGGCTGATGTATTTGGGTTTGAAGTGCCCGATTTCAGGGTCTAACCGGGAAGGTTTCAGCGGGTAGGAATCACAAAAGGCGCAATGTTCGCCGGTCATTTGGAGCAGAAGGGGGCGAATATCTTTGTCAATGTTTTGACGCCATGACCAATTTCCGCCTGCTGCATATTCCTTTCCCCATTGCTTGTAGTTTTGTTGCAACCGCACCGGTGCCGGGGGTCTTTCGAGTTTTTTCATGAGGGGACTTGTATTTGGAGATGCCTGCGAAGTTGCGCCATGACGCTCGCTACGATGGTTCGTACTTCCAACCCTGTTTCAGCCAGTTGCCCGGCAAGGGCGATGAATCTTTCATCTTCCAGCTTCCGTTCACCAGCCAATATTTCCTCCCGCATTTTGTAAAATTTATCCAGGCTTTTTTCAATAGATAAAGCAAAATCAGCCTTTATTCCAAACACCTCTTCCACGATGGTTTCATAGCTGCTGCCGTATTCATATTCAAGTTCCTCCGTTTCAAGTTCCTTGCTTTTTTTAGCTTTTTTCAATAGTAAAGCATGTTCGTTTGGTACAGACTGTAGGACAAATGGGCTGTGAGTGGTGACAATAAATTGAATATTTGGGAAAGTATCCTGCAATTTGGGAAGCACGGTTCTGTGCCAGGCAGGGTGCAAATGCAGGTCAATTTCATCAATAAGCACGATACCGTTGCCTTCCAATGGATTTATTGAATCCCGGTTGAGCAGGGCAAGCCTTCTTGCAAGGTCGGTTACAAAGGAAAACAGTGTTTTTTCACCGGCGGATAGCTGGTTGATTTTCAGGGGGTCGCCGTTTTTAAAAATGACCAATTCGCCGCTCAACAGTTCTTCATAGTCGGTTTTGAGGTCATCAAATTTGTTGACTCCGTCGTTCAGGAATTTGTAAATGGTTTTTTGAATTAATTTGACGAGCCGCTCACTGTCCTCCTTTTCTCTTGCCCTTATTTCATGCCCCTTGTACCATTCAAAAAAATTCCAACCCTCGAAAGGATTGCCCGATAAGGCATTATCGTAAGCCTGAAAAATATCGGTTTTCAGTTCTTTTTCTTCTATGGGTTTCAAAGCGGCAACCTGCAAAGGGTAATATGCCAGCACCGGGAGGCACACGGTGCTGACTTCCAGCAATTCATTGGCTTGCGACACTAATTTTTCCAATTCGCCAAAATCTGAAATCAGTTCCGGCTGATAACCGCTCCGGTCGAGTACGGCAGTCCATTCCAGTTCGTGCCCATTCACTGTCACCTTGAGCGTATTGATTGCCTGCCTTGCCCCGTTATGCACGTCTTTTTTATATTCGAAACCCGTGATGTTCCCAACCGACTGGCTTTTTATTTTTGCCACCATGACTTGCAACAAGCCCGCAACCGCCTCCAGAATGGTCGTTTTTCCTGCCCCGTTGATGGCGACAATCGCTGTTAAATTGGGGTGGAATGAAATCTTGACCGGGTTTTTGACTCCCCTGAAAAAAGCCGTTTCCAATTCTTCCAGCCTTATTTTCAATTGATAGCTTTCCATACTCGTCATATTTTATGAAAAGCGACGAACTTAATCTCCCCGCTTTTGCCGGGCGAATTTACGAAAGCCCAGACAACTTGCCCCTCTTTCAATGGCACCCCTTTCACGCCCGACATCTGGGCGAGCGGCTCGCCGTGCGGGTAATTTTTCACCAAGAGGCGCACGTTGCAAAAAGGTTTGCCCAATTTTAGTATCTCCACAGGGATGGGCTTTGCCGCTTGGATGGCAGAAAATTCGACGGGTTCGATGGGAACAACTGGCTTAGGCGCTGCCTGTTCGCTGGTTGCAGCGGGCGTTTGTTTTTTGAAATAATCCACGTGTTTCGTAGGCACGATGCGGTCGGCGTCGGGCGGCAGGCTGATTTTCACAAAGCCCATGAGGTCGCCTTCGCTAAACGGCTCGGCGATGCGGCGGCTTTTGTAGCGGGCTGGCACCATGCCACGGGCGCTGCGGCTGTAGCCCCTGTTGCGGGGGTCGGGATTGTCCACCGTTTCGGTGTGGTCTTCGAAACGATAATCGCCCGTCATGGCATGGAAGCCGCTGCCGTAAGAAGTGCGCAGGATGCAGGCGCCGGCATTGTGGATGGTGAGTTTTTGTAGTTCCTCCAGGCGGTCAATCAGGTGGCCGGTGTGCTGCGCCTGGGGGTACTTTTTGAAAAAGACGATTTCCCGGCGCAGGTGCTCGTGGGTGTAGTCGTTCACGAGGTTGAACAGCGACTGAACGGGGTTCTCCTTTTGCACCACATATTTCAGGTTTTTGTGCAGGTTGTGCGATGCGTTCTTTTGGATAACGTCAATCCATTGGCTCGCCACCGACATGGAAAATGCGCCCGTCGTGCCCACCTTCACCGTTTCGGCGCTGATGCGCAAGTCGGGGTCGTAATGGCTGCGCCAGCCGATGCCTGCGCTCACGAGGTTGAACAAGCGAAGCGTGGTCACTTCCGTGTCCGACTGCCCGAACGCCACGTCGCCAGGCATGATGAAGCGCATGATGCCGTAGTCGAAAGCGCCCAGTACATCCCGCTCCGTCATTTTGTTGTACTCCCGGATGTTGAGGCGCTTGTAGAGGAAATGGTAAATAGCGCTCCTCAATGCCCCTTTGATGCCCGACCCAGGCAGTAGCGGAGCGCCCATGCCCGTACGCATCATGGAGCGGATTTCGTCGGCGGGGTCTTCGTTGCCATATTCCAGCGAGAGCGGGGCGATGGCGGCGAGGTCTATTTCGCACTCATCCAGCAGGTGTTCGATGCCCGCCATGTTGCCTCTTGATAGCAATTCCGTGTAGCGGTCGAGGGCAGTTTTGTCGCCGTAAGCAGGCTGAAGGAGCAGTTCCCGATAGAGTGCCTCCTGGTCAATGACCCGTACCTGCCGGCCTTCGGAAAACCAGTCAATGCCACGTTGCAAGAACTTGGCATTGTCCGAGCCGGCGTGGACGGGAGTGAGCACTTCTAAAGTGCAGCGCAGTTTCTGATTGAAACTTTCGCAGGTGACGGGCTGGGATGTTTTAACTGTACTTTCCATGGATGGTTTTAGCCTCCCCCTTGCCCCCTCCAAAGGAGGGGGTAACGTCACGGCTCCTCCTCCTTTGGAGGGGGCAGGGGGAAGGCTTTATATTTTTATGGGTAAACAAAATGCCCTGCCATAGC
>SCUG01000637.1 GCA_004297645.1 Saprospiraceae bacterium
TAGGTCTCGAATCGTAAGACTACCAAATCATTATTCGTGAGGTCAAATTGAGGAGAGATGAGCCAGACATCCTGCTCACTGCTGCAATTCAAATCCGAATCGAATAACATCCACCCATTGGCTGCCGAGGTGGAAGCCACCGGGCCGGTGGAAAATCCGCCAGCGGGGCCAGAGTTTGTCCAAACCCAGTTAGAGGTGGCATTAGCATTGCCGGCAACTTCAAGGGCAGTCCACCCCACAGGAATGCTATCCGCAAATTCTTCTGACCAAAACGGAGTTTGAGAAAATGCGATGTTTCCTGCAAAAAGGAAACACAGCAGCATCAAGGCATTTTTTGTAAAATCTTTCATGTTGAAAAAAGAGTTTAATTTTTAATGATGTTACAAGTAATTAGACAAAAGACATTGGACAAAAGAATTTGAAAATAGCAGTTGCCAAATGTTTGAGTCCAAGGCAAATGTTCGTGAGTTGCTTATTGGTGGTTAAGAATGATAAACTTTCCGGTGCGGAGGCTTTCCTCTGAAATGACACGCAAGATATAAGAACCGCTGCTCAAATCACTTACGTCTATTGAAAGCTGGCTGACATTTGCGTTTTGTAAATGACGGGATGCCACCAAATGGCCGCAAATATCTACAATTTCCACCCAAATTTCCGGCGAATGATAAGATTCATCCCATTGCACAAAAACAGTCTGCCGGGCGGGGTTGGGAAATACTTTCAAAGATTGCGGCATCGCTATCTTCTCTATGTCCGCAGTGATATGGCCGAGGTACAGCCGGATGACAGGAATTCGCCTCAGCGCCCACCCATTGGCCTTGAAATCGTTCTCGTTGTCAAGCCGCAGCATGGACACAAATTGGGGTAACCCCAGTTGATACGAAAGCCAGAACATGGCGGTGTAATCCAGGTGCTCGCTTGCCCCAATGAAAAAAGGTACTTCTTGCCCCATGACTATGGCAGGCTCGTCGTAATTAACCGTGACAAAATAGTAGGTGCTGTCTTCGAGTGGGACGCAGGGTATATCAACGTGCAATGGCACAACAACAATTTCGCCGTTCTCATCTCCCATTACGTGATAGGCACTAAAAGCTATGTTCTCAAACTCATTTTCATTGGCAATGGTATCTCCGTTTTCGTCGCCGTAAGTGGAGGCTGTTTTCCATTTGTACAGATTTACCTTCAAATTCTTCCCTTGCAAAATTGGTGCATCCCGGAAGGCAAATCCCACGGATGTGGCGCAATAATCAGAACCATTTGGAATGAAATAGCAATTGCCAATTTCGTATTTTATGGTCTCCGACGGTGCAAAGAATCCATCTATGCTGCAAATCCCATTGTCTTTGGCAAAAGTATTTTCTGATACCTCGATTTTCCAGTCAAACTTGTTATCGCATGGTGCCTCATCGGGCATACCGGCGGCAACGCTATATCGGCAGGAGTAAACTCCAGACATCAGCGGCGGCAAGAATTTTTTCTGAAAAACTGTGTCATATATTTTCTGCCCCGGTGCCATGCTGCCCAAAAACAGGGTGTCTGCGAACACCTCGCTTTGCGCCTCGTCTTCGACAGTGACATAAAGGTTAACAAAATCCTGGGACAAGCTGCCGAAATTTTCCACTTCGGCCAGAAAACTGAGTTCCAGCAATTGACTCGCCGGGGTGACCGCATTCGGACTGACTGCCGAAAAACCAGGATTTATGCGCAAATCATTGCTCCATCGCTCCACCACCCGCACATCGTCCACCATCCAGAAAAAGGTGCTCCCAGCAAAAGTGAAAACGATTTTCACGTTGCCGTGGCCCGCCACTTCTATTGGCAAGCCGATGGTAGTTTCACCACAAAACGGCCTCGAAAATGGCAGTGCAGGATTGGCGTCAATGGTGTCTAAATAGCTCGTGCCGCCGTCAATGCTCACCATCACGGAAGTGACCGGCAACTGGCCGGATTCTGCATTGCCAATCATCACCGACTGGTAGAAACGCACGGCTAACGGCGTTCCAGCCTGCACCTCAGACAAATCAATCGCCGGAGAAAACAGGCTGCTCAGTGAGGCAGGTGAAGGCCCCCCACCGCTGACGCAATAAGCCGGGTTCATCAGTGCAACGCCATTACTCTGGGTGGGCGAGCAGCCCCAAAAATCTGCCTTCGGGTTAGAGTCGGGGAAGTAAACCAGCCCCAGAGAATCCCACACCCATTTGCAGGTATCCTGGAAATTGGTAACCGTCCATCCGGTCAGGTTTCCGTTAAAGCCGCCTTCACCGGTCTGTGCACCCCAAACGACATGGTCTTCCATCGGGTTCATGTCAAATAATTCAACGTCATCAATGGCCCACACCAACTCGGTGTTCCCCGTCCATTTCCACCTGATAAAAACCTGGGACTGCTGAGCAGCCTGGGCTGAAATATCGAGCAAAACAGAACGGGGATTCCAGGATTCTTTGCGCTCGGTTATGCTTTCATCGAGGTTGGGGAATACCGTGAAATCCTGCCAGTTTCCTGTGCCAGCCTTAACCTGGAGGATGGCATTATCTTTCGGCGAGAAATTCAGGGCGGAGATGTAAGTGTAAAATTTCAGAAAAACGCTGCTCTTTCCAGCGCAATTGATGGAAGGTGTCTGGAGATAACTCACATGTGACATGGGCAGGTTGCCTGCGGCGAAGGAATTCACGAAGACATAGCCGTCGTCCACACTCGGCGATTCGAAACGCTCAACATTGCATGTGATGAAAGTGTAGGTGGTGGGCGCACAATCCCGGTAATCGCTGCAATATTCCCAATTGACATTTTGCCCGGAGGCGTCGAAGGTTTGCCAATCCGGCGCCAGACCGAATGCGAAATGGTCGCTCCAAAACGGCGGTACTATGGTATGTACCCAAAGTGGATACAAAAGACATGCGAGTAGGTTGAAAGCTGATTTTAGTTTCATGGCTTCAGTGATTATGGCCTCATGGATTTATGTCATAGGGTCAGCATTACATTGTTCACTGTTCGTTGTTCATTTCCCTCCGGCGCTAATATTCTGCAATATTCTGCTAAATTTCATGCTGCAATAGTCAGGGGAAATACAAAACGGTAAAGCCCCGCCGGAATGGTTCCGGCGGGGCTTTGTCATCGCTGTTTGATGCGTCATTAATTTCCTCCGCCAATGTTCAGGCCGCCCATTTCTTTTTGGAATTCTTCCATCGTCTTTTTGGTGTAGCCCTCAGCATTTACGGTGATTTCTTCTTTACTCACACCTTTCACCACTTCTTTGGCTTCGAATTTCATGCTAACGCCCATGCCGGTGTCTATACTCAATTCCAGCGGAAAGCCTTTCAATTGGTTTTTGGCATCTTTCTTTACCTGCATCGGTGGTTGTATTTTTTCGCAGATGTAATAGGTGGCACTCATTCCTGTACTCATCTTCACGTCAGCCCGGTAACAGGGGTACCCTGCCACAGTTTTCGTGTCTTTTTCATCGTACACCACACTCTCGATTCCGTCTGTGTTGAGCATGTTGTTGGAGTTGATGAGGTCGTCTTCCGTAAGGTTTGTGAGTTGGAATTTTTGCCCCATCACGTCCATCAAAATGGTGCCATCGGCGGGTTTGGTGGCGGGCACAAAAACCTGGATGCGCATCATGCCACCCATCATGTTCATGTCCATGCGCTGAATTTCTTTTGTAAAATAGAAATCCATTTTCGTTCCATTCATCATGGCCATTTCAGGTGCATCACTGCCCATATCGGCCAATTCGAATTTAATGGAGCCTTCCTTGATTTGCTTTTGGGCAAAGCAAGACATGGTGGCCGTAAGGCCCAGTAGTAATAAGGAGAACTGAAATAATTTTTTCATTGTCAGGATTTTAAAAAACAGGCTGGAATTCCCGCCTGAATGTTGGTTAATTGGCCAGTGGCCAGTGATAAAATTATAGGAAATGGTGAGCCGGAGGCCGGCATTTCTCCACAAAGTTAATCGTAACGCAGTAACTCAATAACGCCACTCGTCAATATATTTTGCAAAAACTTTGGACAGGTTTTGGGCATCCGAAATGCCGCGGTGGTAAGTGCCCGTAAACTCGAAGCCTTCTAAATTCACCACCTTTTTCAAGCCTTTATACTGCCGCCATTTCTTTATATCGTGGTACTGCCGCCTCACGTTGAGGTGATGGCTATCTATCCAGTCGAAATCCAGTTTGTGGAGGCAGGAATCTTGAATGAGCAATCTTTTATCGAAACCACCCCACGAGCAAAACAGGCAATCCATCTCGTCGTAAACTCCGGCCCAGTCTTTAAAATCTTCCACGACTGCCTCAAATGCCATGGCCCGGTCAATGACGGGCTGCTCGATGGTAGTGAGTTGGCGGCAAAAGAGCGACAATGATGGGTTCAGCACCGGCCGGATAAAACGGCAAAAAGTCCCTCCTTCTTCTCCGTAACGGTTGAGTTTTACGGCTCCAATTTCAATGGTCTCCTGCACCAAGTTGGGCGGGTTCCCTTCCCAGCAAGTCGCTTCCAAATCGTACACGATGAAGTTCATCTCTTTCACTTTGTGTGGAAAATCCCCTTTAAAAAAAAATAGCAGCCAGCACCCAATACGCAATTCCCAATTCCTCTTAACCAAAGCTTCAATTCTTCTGCACGGCCTCAATTCTGTTGACAAAAGCCTGCGCTGTTCCCTCCTCGACCGGGGCAATTTCATAGACTTCATTTTCTGAAACCTTGATGATGCGCTCTTTTTCTTTCAGCCCAAGCAACTCATCCATAAAACGGGTATTGTTGGATGCCACGTTCAAAACGCCCTGACGGTAGCCAAAAAAGTAGTACAATTGGCTGGGAGATTTCAGGTAAATGTAAAGGCGGTCGTCGTCATTCGTGGGCATTTTTACTTCGATGTAAGCCGTGATGTAGGTATTTACCGTTTCACCGTCCACGCTCATCAATCCGAGTTTTTTGGTAGTGGAAACAAAAGACTGGTAATCGCGGTCCCAGTTCATGGGAATTTTATCGAAGAGAAAAGAAAACTTGTTGTATTTTTTAGGGATGACCAGCGTACCTATGCTAATGCCGTCAATGGCCTGCCGCATGTCGTCGTTTTCAGGGAAAAGCTCTGCCACACTGTGGCGGTAGAAGTTCATGTCTTTGGCAAAAACGATAGGGGTGGCATCGAAGGTGCTCGACTGAAAATCGCTGGCCACGATTTTCATGAGTGAGGCGGGTAAGATTATGTTGGCGCCGAGCATCACTTCAGCCTTTAGTTCAGAACTCATGGCGGACGTACCCATGAGGGTATCCACGAGCATTTCTCCGAATTGGGTAGTCACATTGCCCGCAGCCTGTACGCTCACGTTTGTGAGGGCGCTGCCCAAATTCAGCTTGCCCTCCATTTCAATTTTTCCGGTCTTATTGTCGTACACCAGCTTGTTGCCTCTGAGTACGGAAGCGCCACCCAACACTTTAAGCGAGTCGCCAAAGATGAATTTGTCTCCCTTTTCGTCGTACTGAAAAATGCCCTTTACGGGAAGGATGGCGCGGTCTTTTCTGAAATACGTGGGCATCATCACCCGCGGGTAGGCGCTTGCCGTTTCCTTGCTTAAAAAAAGGCCGGTAAATAACTGCTCGCCATCGGGGCTTAGCGGCGTATCGTACGCAATGGAAAGGTCGTTTTTGTCGCCCTCGCAGCTCAGTGAAAACCAATTGGTGGAAGGCAGCGACGGCGATTGCAACTCGGCGAAGCCCTCGAACCGCAGGTTGGGTTTGTCGGCCTCCAGGCTGATGGTGCCCTGGAATTTGGTCTTGTGGTCTATGAAAAATTGGTCGCGCTCTTTCACCTGGCCTGTTGCGCGGGTGACCGAAGCCTTTGTGCTTTGGGAACCTTTCCCCACCCTGGTGCCGATGATTTCGGCAAATTCAATTTCCTGTTTTTTATCGCCGATGTTGTACTCGTAAAACCCACTGGCCCTGTATTCTTTTTTACCCAAAATTTTCACCTTCGCCCGGTTGATGACGTGGTAATGATTGATGGTGTCGGCCACGATGCGCGCATTGGTAAGCTCCGTAATCACAGCGTTGGGCTGCACCTCGATATCCCCCGTTTCGGGGTAAACAAAAGCATCGGAGGTTACGATGTACGGCACGCCGCCAATCTTCAAATAGTTGGACTTCAGGTCGTAAAGCGCTGTTTTCCCCTGAAACCAAAGGGAATCCTGGTCGGGATGAATGGAGCGAAAACTCCCCAATTTGCCCTCCTTTACTTTGAAGTTCACCGTCTCCTTTTTCATGTCCCAATCAAATTCGTTGAAGGAGGTTTCGTATTGGTTGTACGGCAAGGTCGTGGTAAGAAACTCAGCGTTGGCTCTGAACCGCCCCATTTGTTCGTCAAAATCCACCCTGCCATTCAGGTTGGAAGTCGTCAGTGCGAGGGCGCCGGCATTGAAAGCCTTAATTTTCAAATCGGAAGTATCGGCGGAAGCTGCGTGTGCGCCAAAACTAAAGAGTGTAGAATTCATACTGGCCTTGTCCCAATCGAAAAGGCCCCTTGCTTTGAGGCCCGATGGCGTGAGGATGAGGGTTCCTTTCAGGGTATGCAGGCCCTCTTTGAACAACTCGAATGGCGCCTCTTTGGAACTGACGTACATGCTGTCTTCGTAGGGCCGCCAATCAATGGTCACATCTTTGCCGGTGGCCTGCGGCACTTCGATTTTGCCCAAGCGGTTTTCTGCAAGGTCGAACCGTTCGGCACTGCCGGTGAGCTGCTTAGGTTTGAAAATAAAATCCTCTGAATTGACGACAGCGCCAAGGTAGTTGAGCGTGCCTTGCCCGAGGAATCCTTTGTTGCTCAAATCTATTTTGCCTTTGAAATTTCCCTTGCCCTGATAACTTGGAAAACCTGCCACCGGTGTGGTGGTCAAAAAGCCGAGGGAGGTGTCTTCCTTCACCAACAGCGTTTCATCAAAAACCGGGAAGATGCCAGCCGGATACATTTCACCTTTGAAATGAATATCGTTCTTCGCGTACTTATCGAGGCTGGGAATGCTAAAGGGTTTGAGTTTGAAATAGAAGCTGTCGCGGACATAGGCCCCGCCCTGTATTTTTGGGTAATCGTAATACACGAAAGAATTTTTTTTGCTTTCCAAAGAGGGGAAAATTTCAATTTCTTCCCGGCCGGATTTATTGGCGGGGGCATCTACGAGCAACACCCCATTCAAATGCTCGATGCGCGAACCGATAGAGTAAGCCAGTGGCCTTTTATTCTCATCCAATTCACCCGTAGGCAGGTACATGTCGAAATACCGGCAGGAATCCATCGTGACCTGGAAGGGGGCGTACTGAAAGTGGAAATCCTTTCCCACATAAGTAGTGAATCCTGCGAAGAGTTTCCCATCGAAATCCATGTCGCGGTTTTGCCGCATTCTGAGCGACTCACCGAGCGGCTTGAACGCCACCTTTTGCGGGTAGCTCAGCTCCACGTTCGAGACGCCATTGATGGCGAGGCTTTTGTCTCTGAGGTCAAAAACGCCGTTGGTTTCATTGGTTTCGGAGCTTATTTTCAGGATGTCGAAGTCCACTTTTTTCTGGCTGGCATCGGCGTAGTGGAAGATTTTGTCCTTCAGTTCCACCAGGCCGCTTTCGGCGTCGTAGTTGATGAAGCCCTGCGACACAAGCTCGTAAAGCAGGGAGTTGATATTTTCTACCGAAAATTTGGGATTCAGCTTTTGAGCTACTCTGTCTGCCTCAATCACCCGCTCCCCGGTTTCATTGAATGCCACTTTGAGCAGGGCGATGGGGTTGGTGGAGGCGATGTTTTGCAGCCGCCGGTAGTCGCTTTCTTCAAAATATTGAAGTGACTCGAACATGGTTGGATTTATTCGCTTTCCAAAACCAAGCGAGCGGCGGTCGAAATAAAGGCTGTCTTTGTCCACCGAGTAGTCAAGCCTTTCAGCATCTATATTGACCTGGTGGAACGAATCGAAAAATGGGTTTCGGTCGCTTCCACGGTTACCGCGTGAAAGTTGCAACTCCCGGCCGGGAATGTCGAACCTAAAATTTACCGAAGGGTGATAAATTGAATCACGCCCAAAATAGATGGTGGAAGCCACGCGCTCACCAACGATGCGCTCCTCCCTTTTGATGGTGAATAGCGCCGCCTTGCCGCGGTACAACAGCTCATTCTTATTGTTGCTCAATTGGATTTCGGCCTTTGCCTCAGATGTGCCAAACCCGTACACTGTGGTGCCGTGCAGCCGGAAGCCACCGCGGTATTCGATGCCTTCGCCGAGGTTTTTGATGAGGAGAATTTCATTGGTTGATTCGAAGCGGGGGTAAGACCCTTCGGCGGTATTGTTTTTCGAAACCACCTTGTCGCTGAAACTACCTTCGACCATCCGATTGCCGAAAAACAGCGGGTAATGCATTTTTACTTTTCCAACTTCGTAAAGGCTATTTTTGGTCTCAATTTCATAGGTGCCAAGTTCAGCATAAACATCAGGCTCTAAACCAAAGCGCTCCCAAGTGACCTGACCGCCTTCTCCGCTCCAGATTTCCTCCACGATAGAATACACACCCGCTGTGGTTTTTATCACAATCGAATCGCCCTTTCGTTCGGCGATGAGGTCAAGTTTATCGTACTTTACCAAGGGCATTTCGTTCTCGAAAACGAGTTGGTAATCCTTGGCATTGGTCAGCCAATTGGTGCCAAGGTCTGAGATGCGGAGTGCACCGCGCTCCAGAAACGGGTAACTAAAATCAATGAATTGGTGATAGGGATTCAATTTCCGGTTTTTGATGTGGAGCAAGACGCTGACGGCCACTTCGTGCCAGGCACTAAATCTTGCCTCGCCGTTTTCATCATTTTTTAAAATGGTGAGGATGTGGAGGTAATTCTTAAAATCCGGATTTGCAGTCATACTTTGCGCCAGCATCAAATCAGCAGTTTGGCGGATTTGGGTCTGGTTGGCTTCGGTGAAGACGCCGCTGTTCCATTGGATGCTGAAGGCATCGAAGGCCTCTTCCAGGTCTTTCGATTTGCTGGCGGTCATCAAGTTCTCAAGCTGTTTGAAAAATTCTGCCGGATCTTCCGAGAACTTCTCAAGCCGCTGGGCCTGCAACCCTGTGGCTGTTAATAGAAAGGTGAAAAAGAAGCTAATCCAATATTTCATCATGCGGTCGTGTTGTCTGCGTTTAGCCGAAGTCCGGCATAAATAGCGGAGTGTTTCGTTGCAGTATTTTGCTTAAAACAGGAGAAGATATTTCAGTCTTGGCGAACGCTTTTAATGGAAAGCCAATTGTTCTTTTTGAGAATTTCGAGCGTTCTGAATCCGGCCTTTTTCTGGGCCTCCACCACCATTTGTTCGTCGGTCAGCAGAATGCCCGATGCCACCAAAATCCCGCCCGCCAAAAGCCGCCCGGATAACGTGGGCAAAGAGTCCAAAATTACATGCCGGTTAATATTAGCGAGGATGACGTCGTATTGCCGTTGCGGCACATCGTTCAATGTGCCGTGGATGGCGTGGATGTTTGAAACACCATTGATTTTGGCATTCTCCTGCGTGTTCAAAAACGACTGCTCCTCGATGTCCACGGCATCCACTTCGTCTGCACCAAGTTTCGATGCCAGAATCGAAAGTATCCCGGTTCCGCAGCCGAAGTCCAACACATTTTTCGCGGTAAATGCGATGCGTTGCATGTGCTGGATGACTATAAAAGTGGTCTCGTGGTGGCCGGTGCCGAAAGCCATTTTCGGGTTAATGACAATCTCGTGGGCTACCTGTTGTAGGGGCGGATGGAAATCGGCCCGGATGCCACAGAAATCACCCACCACCACCGGCTCAAAGTTCGACTCCCAGAGACGGTTCCAGTTTTGGCCGGGAATGAGCGTTTTCACCATACTAAAATCGTGCTGCTGCCGCAGAGATTCCACGTAGATTTCCACTTTTCTGTCAAGTGCAACAACGGGCAAAAAGGCATCGAAGCCCTCCTCTTTTTCTTCAAACATCTCGAAGGGTTGTGAGCTGAACAGAGCGATGAGGATTTCCATTTTGTCTGGCGGACACAGGATAGAGAATTTGTAGTAGTCCATGATTCATTTGAAAACAAGTCCTGTAAGCTTCCTCAGCTTACAGGACTTGATGGCTGGTGTGTGATAGTACCTGGCAGAGTGCATCAGGCATTTTTCTTTTTCGACTGTTGCTCTTTCCAGTATCTGAGCGTAGAAGGAGCTACCCCGGTTTCGGGGCCTGCCTCCACCTTGGATGCCACTACTTTTAGTCCCATCTTTATAATGGCTAAATGGTGTACGGCATGGTCGTAAGCGTACATCAGTTCCCGTGCGGCAGAGGATTGAACCGGGGGCCGCTCTTCGTTGAAATCAGAGGAGAAATCGGCCAGGATTTCCACGGGTGTTGCTTCCTCCACACTTTCGGTCTGCCGGGCAAGGTTCTCTAAAATGGCAGCCGCATAGCCTGGCTCCTGCTCCATTCGCAGGTCCCGCTGACGTTTGGTGTAATCTATACGGCCTGCGGCCAAACCCTTTAAAAGGCAGTCGTAAAAGTCGAGGATATGCCGGAAATGCTGACCGATGGAAGAACCATTGAATAGCTCCAATGGGCGGGAGTAAGTGTCCTCATCGAGTTTTTCGAGCAACCCGGCTATTTGCCGGAGGATGATGTCTGTGCCTTGCTTGCAATTCATAAAATGTTCGTTACGCTTTAGGAGGTTCAGGAGGTTTAGTTTAATCCCCCTGTAATTTCTAAACTTTCAAAACCTCCAGGCCCTCCCAAACCTTCATTCGAGGTAGTTCTGGATGTGTTGGAGGTCAAGGTCAATCTGATTGAGGATGCTCTGATGAGTGTGCTCGAATTGCTCTTTGGTCGCTTCGATTTTTTTCATCTCCCCGGTGATTTGGCCATCAGCCGCATCAATGGTGGCCTGCGACTTAGCAATCTCATTTTGGAGTTTTACCATCTCTGCACTCCAAGCTTCAATGAGCGTTTTGAGTTTTTCCACCTCCTGCTGTTTCGACTTCACCCGCTTTTGCAATTGGTTGTTGAGCGCTTTGTCGAATTGCTCCTTTTCATTCACCAAAACTTGTTTATAATGTTGGGCAGTAGCCACGAGTTTGTCTTTGGTCAGGCCAACGGTAGAGGCGGTGGCGAATGCCGATTTGTAGGCGGTTTCTTCCGGGAGGTTCATCGTTTGCATGCGGGCCAACGACAACTTAAACTCTAAATAATCAAAGCCTGGCAGATTGTTCTTCTCTAAAGCGTTGGTTAAAAAATCCACACTCTTCCCATCGAGGCCGTGTGTTGTGCCAAAAATATTCTTAAGGTCGTTGTTCATTTCACACGTCGTTAGTTAACGGCAAATATAGAAAACTGTTGAGGAGTTCGATTCCCAAAAAAGTCCGTCGGCCGATGAACAAGACTAATGATTAGATGAACGCTTGTGGCAGCTTGCACTAACTTTGTCTTTTCAAATGCAGAATCCATGCGAACTACCTTGATTAGACCTTTCTTTTGGTGGATGCTGAGCCTGGCACCCGCCGCCCTTTTTTCCCAGCAAAAAGAGTGCGTCATCGTCGAATGGTCGCACCATTTCGGTGGTTCCGCCCAAGACCAGGCCAACGAAATTCGTCAAACCCAGGATGGCGGTTTTATCGTCGCCGGATACTCCCGGTCGGCCAACCAGGACGTCACTCAGAATCACGGAGGCGCCGACTTTTGGGTGCTGAAGCTCGATAGCCTTGGCGTTCTTCAATGGCAAAAATCGCTGGGCGGCAGCGGCGACGACATCGCCACTGCGGTGGTGGAAGCCACCAATGGCGATTTCCTCATTGCCGGAGGCACCACCTCAAACGACGGCCAGGTGTCAGGCAATCATGGGCAGGAAGACGTTTGGGTGGTGAGGCTCGATGCCTCCGGCAATTTGCAGTCTGCTAAATGTTTCGGCGGCACTAAAAACGAAAGAACGGAAGCCCTGAACATTACCCCCGGCGGAGGCTTTATTTTGGCGGGCTACTCCCAATCGAGCAACGGCGACCTGACCAGCAATAATGGCGATTTCGATTATTGGATACTCAAACTCGACGCCGCCGCTAACATCGAATGGCAAAAGAATTTCGGTGGCACCCTCTCCGACTGGGGCTTCGACATTGCACCCACGCCCGATGGCGGCTATATTGCCACCGGCTCTACATTTTCCAACGATGGCAACGTCAGCGCCAATCAGGGTTTTTATGATTATTGGGCCGTCAAGCTGCAAGCCAATGGCGATTTGCAGTGGGAGAAAAATTTCGGCGGCGCGGGCGAAGAGCGGGCTTATGCCATTGACGTCCGGCAAGACGGCACCACGGTCATAGGCGGCACCTCCATATCGGGTAGCGGCGATGTGAGTGGCAACAACGGAAGTTACGATTTCTGGGCCATTGGCCTCGATGCCACCGGCACGATGCTGTGGAGCCACAACTATGGTGGCTCGCAGGAAGACAGAGCTTTTGGCATGAAAGGACTTAGCGCCGGGGGATACCTGCTCGCAGGCATGAGCGTCTCTTCCAACGGCAACATCTCCCAAAACCACGGCAGTAAAGACGCCTGGCTCCTCCGTTTGGACGACACTGGCAATCTCGTTTGGGAAAAGAATTTTGGCGGTACCCTCGATGACCGCTTCTACGACATCCGCCCGCTGAACGGTGGCGGCTTCGTGGCCGCTGGTTTTTCAACCTCCACCGACTTCGACCTCGGCGGCAACTACGGCGCTCAGGATGTATGGGTCATCAAACTGGCTCCAGATAGTCTCATTCTCAGCTTGGGCACCGACACCCTCCTTTGTGCCGGCGAAATGACCCTGCTCGATGTGCCCGATGACAATTTCACCTACCTCTGGCAGGATGGCTCCATGGATACCTCCTTCACCGTGACCACGGCGGGGCAATACTGGCTGGAGGTGGACAGGGCCGGCTGTAAGGCCCGCGATACCATCGAGGTGGCGTATGTCTCCGAAACGCCTGTTGACCTTGGCCCTGATACCGTGCTTTGCGAGGGCCAATCCTTAGTGCTCAACCCCGGCATCCCCGGCGCCCAATACCTCTGGGACGATGGCACCTCCGGGCAAACGATTACCGTCACCTCACCCGGCGAGCATTGGATTGCGCTGAGCAAAGACGGCTGTGAATATTTAGACACCATCGCAGTGGGCTTCATCTTCGTGGACCTCGAACTTGGCCCCGATACCTTGCTTTGCGACGGCCAAACCCTGTGGCTCGACGTCACTACTACCAATGCCGGTTACCTCTGGAGCGACCAGTCCGATGCGGCCAACTTCCAGATAACCGGGCCTGGCGAATACTGGGTAAAGGTGGGACAGAGCGGCTGCCAGAAAACGGACACTATTTCGGTGGATTACCAATTGAGGCCAGACAGCATGTTGGCGCACTACACATACATTTGTGAAAACGAGGCGCTCTGGCTGGATGCCACTCAGCCTTCACCAGCTACTTATTTATGGGATAATAGCACCACGTCGCCCCGGCTGAGGATAGTGCAGCCCGGCACTTACTCGGTGGAGGTCACCCTGCGGGGCTGCCCGTTCATTGACGAAATCACGGTGAGGCCCTGCGAAAACTGCCTGTACATCCCCAACGCTTTCTCGCCAAATGCCGACGGCATCAACGACGAATTCCAGGCCTATCCGGCCTGCGAAATTTATAATTTTAGAATGAAAATCTTCAACCGCTGGGGCGGCCTTGTCTTCCAATCGGATGACCCCGAAACAGGCTGGGACGGCAACGGCAACCCGCTCGCGCCGGTGGAGGCGTGCTGGCCCGGCGGTCCTGGGTTGTCGCGAGACGAACTCGACTGCGACG
>SCUG01000638.1 GCA_004297645.1 Saprospiraceae bacterium
TTTCGGATAGGAAAGTACCTGCCACCGCCGCTTAAAGTCAAGTGCCATTTGCCTTTGTTTCCAAGTTGGTACTGGAACTCACAGGATGCGTCGAAGCCAAAATCCTTGTAATTGTATGTTTTAATCAACGGTTCGTATAATTGATTTGGTCGGCCCCAATAAATGAGTTGAATTATCCTACCTTCATTGCCGAGCCGATATGCAATGCCGACTTCTCCTGACAGTCTCAGTCGATTCGTGATTAAAATATAACTACCGATATTCCCTTCCAGAATAAAATGCCGCCTGGAAACCTTTTTACCCAAATCATTTGGTTCAAAGCCATTATACTCGTGCATCATATCGAGCACATCAACCCCAAACTCAACATACGATTGTCTGTACTTGAAAAACCGTTTATAGCTTACATCTGGATAGAAAAGCGCATGATAGGTACTGACCTCGTGCCTTTCAAAATAGTCGATATTGAATTTCACTTGCAAGAAATTCCTTTTTCCATCTTGTGCCGTTGCCACAACAATCGCAATGTGGGCAATGATAATGAACAGCGCTAAACGCCTTTTAGCCATGTTGTACATTATGTCAAATTTAAAATCAGGTCAGGGGCAATTGCCCCTGACCTGACACCAAAATCAAATTTTACTACATTTTAACAAAGGTGACCACTTCTTGAAAATCTGGGTGGTTCACTCTCAGGTAATACGTGCCTGCCGGCAACCTGTCGGAATCGAGTTCAAATACCGAACCATCTGCAATCTCTGTAATCAGGATGTTGCCGAGGGTGTTGAACACTTCAATCCTGTAGCTGCCTTCCAATGCACCTGTGGCTAAGGTGATTTTCCCCATGGCCGGGTTCGGGAAGACACTGACCTTTCCGGCCCCTTTTTTCGCTGCCGTGGCAACACCACTATTCGGTGGGCTGATTAAGAAACTGCCCCCATCTTCACAGGGTGGCGCAAAGCATTGGGCAACCCAGATATAATGGTAATCAGATGCACCGGATGACGAAAACACCTATGAGAAGGGAATAAAAGTAAGTGATGAGGAATTGCAAAAAGTAAATATCGTTCCTGATAAATTTCATGGTGAATGGAATTATAAAATTGCGCCTAATAATTAATTATTAGGAAGTTATTTTCACGCAATCCCTTAGCGGCAATTTGATTTCTGTTTTCCTTTCTTCTCCTTGCCATGAAAACCGGTCGGTGCGGGCGCTTAGCCCTCCGGGACCTTTCCGGCAGGGCGGATTTTCTTCCCGGGGCGATGGGCTGCGTTCTTCCGGTTTGGCTGGCTGGTTCCTTTATTTTTTTTCTTTCTGTTTGCCGCTACGGCCGTACTTCTGCTTTTTGCACCTGAGTTGGGTTTGAGTGTTTGGCTTTGGCGGCAATTTGCGGTTCGTTGTTAGGAGCTTTTCATCCGAAATCTGCGCAAGTTTATTCCTTTACATAAAAACAATAACCCCCAAATTTGTGAAACCTTTGCTCAGGCTTTTGCAGTATCCAATCGTTGTAATGCGGGTCGGGGCTGTCGGAAAGCATGTGAATGTTGTTGTCGGCACCGTCGTTCAAGACGACGGCACCGCCTATGGCTATATTTGAACACTTACCATCGAAATCCTGATGCTCTTCAATATCTGGGGAAACTCCTTGTTCTAAATAAAACAGTCCCGAATTTTTGGCGATAATACTAAATTTTAAAAAATAGCGATTGCTGGAATAGTTATACTGACCGACAAGTGCCTGTACCCCAGTGCTGAATTCTTGATAATGATATTTTAGCGAGTCCTCAAGAAGTATTTCAAAGTATTTATTGATTCCCGAAATAGATTCCGTAGAATCAATTTTAACAATCTCAGTACTTGGATAAAACCTTAAGTTATCCAATCTGTAAGTCTTGTCAGTTTTTCTTTCGTACACCTCATCCAAAAAATCTGACGTAATGGTAATTGTATCACCAATTTGAAAAGTATCCCTTGCTGGAGCCAATTCTACAGGAATTTCAAACTCGTATGCGCCTGCAATCTGGCATTCCTTTTTTACACACGAGTTTAAAAATATAAAGATGACTAAAAAAATCACTAAATATTTCATGTTGAAAAATTTAAAGGTTGGGATGCGATGGCACCCCAACCCTATTAAGCTATTAATAACTGGTGAACAAGGCATTTACCGCGGCAACGGTATTGCCCGTCGGCACTGTAAAATTGGTGTTCAAGCAATTTCGAAGGTCATTGATTGAAGTGGTACCTGAAGTCAGGCATGAAAACATCTGTGCATTGGTGAAACCAGATACTCCATCGGTAATTGTTGTGCAGGCAAAAGGAAAGTCTTGGTTGCAGTCAGTCCCAATTTCCCCAACATCCACCAAATCATGGTACAAGCCGACCGGGATATGGCTTGGGTTTTCGTTCCATGTATTTTCCAACCTTGTCAGCCAATCTAATGGAATGCTGTTATTTCCCCCATACGTCCTATCCACGTAAACATGCCCACCAATATAATCAGCCCAGGATTCGACCACTGAAATCCTGCC
>SCUG01000639.1 GCA_004297645.1 Saprospiraceae bacterium
ATCACCTTATTTCTACCAAGATTTGACCTCTCCGAGGTCACGATAGATTTTTATGGGAAAGCCCTGCAAGATGATAGATGTTTAATGGCATTTACCCACAGGTTTTCATTTAGAGCCTTTCAAATAGACAAAACCTGGCGCTCGAAAGTATAAAGGCATGGTAGATCAGCTCACCACGTCAGGCTTCTTTCAAATCTTTGGCCATTCGGTAGATGTCTTTCAAAGCAAGTGTACAATCCACCGAATGGAGGGTGATGGAGGCATTCAGCCCGGCAGCCCTCGAAATTTTCCATAGCCCCGTTTCGGGGTCGTGGAGGAAAAAGGCCTCGACGAAGGGCCTGTCTTGTGCTACGAGCATGTATTCCCGGAAGGAAGGGATGAAACTGTAGTTGTCGAATTTAGTGGTGCGGTCGTATTCGGCAGTCTCCTCGGAAAGGACTTCGACGATGAGCAGAGGATTGCTGATGACAGCCGTGCTGCCCAGATAAAATTCCGGCTCGCCGCAGTAAACCGTCACATCAGGGTAAACCATCCGGTTGGTGGAAGGTAGATAGACTTTCTGGTCACTGGTCAAAGTAGCACAGGGTCTGTCATTTTTAAAAAAGTGTTGAAAAATAAGGGCAATGATATTGCCGCAGATGGTGTTGTGGTTGAGTGTCCCTCCGGCCATAGGTATGAGTTTTCCGTTGTGAAATTCATGCTTAACCTCCGACTTCACCTCCATCTCGAGATATTCTTCAAAACTGTACAATTTTTCCTTTTCGGCAACTGCTTTCATATTCGGCGTATTTTTTACGAAGATAGGTGAAAATGAACAAAGTTAAAACCTTCTCACCCCACCGGCGTAAAATCCGCCGCCCCCATGGCGGCCATATCCTCGTAAGTTTTCCACCGCAGGTTGACGAGTTCCTGGGCCAAGCCCATGAGGCGCTCCGCCTCCGGTGGGTCAATGCGGGTGAGCGCTTTGTAACGCATCTCATTGTAGGCATATTCCCTGAGTTTCATTGTGGGCCGGGGTGAATCCAGCACGAATGGATTTTCTCCTGCTTTCCTCAATTCGGGGTTGTAGCGCATGAGGGGCCAGTAGCCGGCAGCGACCGCCAAGTCCTGTTGTTGCAAGCCTTTGGTCATGTCAATGCCGTGGGCGATGCAGTGGCTGTACGCCAGGATCAGCGAGGGGCCGGGGTAGGCTTCGGCTTCCCTTAGGGCCAACAGTGTTTGTTGGGGGTTGGCGCCCATAGCCACCTGCGCGACGTACACATTGCCATAAGATATGGCCTGTAAGGCTAAGTCTTTTTTGCCCACTTTTTTTCCGCCGAAGGCGAATTTTGCGGTAGCGGCCGTCGGCGTAGCTTTAGACATTTGGCCGCCTGTGTTGGAATAAACCTCCGTGTCGAGCACCAGGATGTTGACATTGCGGCCGCTGGCCATGGCATGGTCGAGGCCGGAAGAGCCGATGTCGTAGGCCCAGCCGTCGCCACCAATGAGCCAGACGCTGCGCCGCACGAGTTGGTCAGCGACGGAGAGCAAGTCGCTCGCAAGTTCAGCTTTCTCAGGTACGAGAGAGCCATTCGAGGGGGCGTTTCCCGTAAGTTTAAGGAGTTGGGCCTTCAGCTCAGCTACGCGCACGCGTTGTTCGCGAATTTCACTTTCTGTGTGTTGCGGTGCATCGAGGATTTCCGCTGCCAAGCCTGCGCTGACTTCACCTGCCAATTTTTTCAGCAAATTCTGTGCGAGTGCAAGATGTTTGTCGGTGGCCACGCGCATGCCCATGCCGAACTCAGCGTTGTCCTCGAAAAGCGAGTTGGACCAGGCCGGACCACGGCCTTCTTTGTTCACAGTCCACGGCGTGGTGGGTTGGTTGCCGCCGTAAATGGAGGAACATCCCGTGGCGTTGGCCACAATGAGGCGGGCGCCGAAAAGTTGGGATAGCAGGCGGATGTAAGGCGTTTCGCCACAACCGGCGCAGGCTCCGGAAAACTCGAACAACGGTTCGAGAAACTGGGCGCCACGCACGCTGGAAAAGTCCACATGCGAGCGGTCGTTGATGGGTATTTTTTCAAAGAAATTGATGTTGGCGCGGGCGGCGGCGACCATCTCGTCCTCTTTCTGTGTCATGTTGATGGCTTTCACGCCGCTCTCTTTCAGGCTCTTGGCGGGGCACACATCCACGCAAAGACCGCAGCCGGTGCAGTCTTCGGCGAAAATCTGTAGGGTGTATTTTGTCTCCGGGAATCCGCGGGCTGAAATGGGGGCCGCTTTGAAGCCCTCCGGCGCACCGGTTAGGTGGCCTTCGTGGTAAAACTTGGAGCGGATGACGCTGTGCGGGCAAACGAAACTGCAATTGCCGCATTGAATGCAAATGTCTGGTTCCCACACGGGGATGAAGCTAGCAATGTTGCGTTTTTCCCATTTGGTGGTGCCGCTGGGATAGGTGCCGTCCACCGGGATTTTGCTCACCGGCAGGTCATCGCCGTTGCTGTTCATCATCACGGCAGTCACCTCCTTCACAAATTCTGGAGCGTCATCGGACACTATGGCGAGGAACTCCTCTTTGCTGCTCACCCTTGCAGGCACCTTCACCTGGTGGAGGTTTTTGAGCGAGGCATCCACGGCTTTGAAGTTCATCTCCACCACCTGTTTGCCCATTTTGGAGTAGGTTTTTTCAATGGCTTTCTTGATTTGCGTGATGGCTTCGTCCTTTGGCAACACGCCGCTGAGGGCAAAAAAGCAGGTCTGCATGACCGTGTTGATGCGACGGCCCATGCCATTGTCCAAGGCCACCTGATTGGCATCTATGACGTAAAATTTGAGCTTCTTATCAATGATTTGCTGTTGAATGGGGCGCGGCAGTTTTCCCCACACCTCAACGGCAGGGTAGGGGCTGTTGAGCAGGAATGTGGCACCAGGAGCGGCGTATTTCAGTACACCCTCCTTTTTGATAAAATTGAAAAGATGGCACGCTACGAAACCGGCCTGAGCGATGAGGTAAGGCCGCCGAATGGGGCGCGGCCCGAAGCGCAGGTGCGACACCGTTTGCGAGCCGGATTTTTTACTGTCGTAAACAAAATAGCCCTGCGCAAAAAGGTCTGTGTTTTCGCCGATGATTTTGATGCTGTTTTTGTTGGCACCCACAGTGCCATCGGCGCCGAGGCCAAAGAAAATGGCTTTGGTTTCGTCCGCCTGTTCGATGCTGAAGGCGGGGTCGTAGTCGAGGCTGGTATGCGTCACGTCGTCGTTGATACCGATGGTAAAATGGTTTTTCGGCTGCTCTTTTTTCAGTTCGTCAAAAACGCCTTTAACCATCGCCGGGGTAAATTCTTTGGAGGACAGGCCATAGCGACCGCCAACGGGAAGTACAGACTTTCCAAGTTTTGAAAACTTGGAAAGTCGATTCCCGGACGCTTCTGCCAACGTTGTCACAACATCCATGTACAGCGGCTCGCCCGGCGCCCCCGGCTCTTTCGTCCGGTCGAGTACGGCGATGCTTTTTACTGTTTTTGGCAAAGCATTTAGGAAATGCTCCGCCGGCCAGGGGCGGTAAAGCCGCACCTGCACCACGCCTACTTTCTCGCCTTGCTTTTGCAAAAACTCCACCGTCTCAATGGCCGTTTCTGCGGCGCTGCCAATTAGTACGACCACGCGCTCAGCCTTCGGGTGGCCAATGTAGTCGAAGAGATGATACTCCCGGCCAGTGAGGCGGCCGAATTTTTCCATCGCCGCCTCCACGATGGCGGGCGTTTTTTCATAAAAAGCGTTGACGGTCTCGCGCCCCTGGAAGTAGGTGTCCGGGTTTTGGGCGGTGCCGCGGATGAACGGATGGTCGGGGTTGAGTGCCCGGCGGCGGTGGGCGCGCACCAGTTTGTCATCTATCATTTCCCGGATAACTTCGTCTGACATCATGGTCAGCTTATTCACTTCGTGCGAGGTGCGGAACCCGTCGAAAAAATGAATGAACGGAATGCGAGACTCCAGCGTGGCAGCCTGGCTGATGATGGCCATGTCGTGGGCTTCCTGCACCGAAGCCGAGGCCAACATGGCAAAGCCCGTCGTGCGGCAGGCCATCACATCGGAATGGTCGCCGAAAATGGACAAGGCCTGTGCAGCAAGCGAGCGAGCGGCCACCTGAAAAACGGTGGGCGTCAGCTCCCCGGCGATTTTGTACATGTTTGGGATCATCAAAAGCAGCCCCTGCGATGCGGTGTAGGTAGTGGTGAGTGCGCCAGCTTGCAATGCCCCGTGGACGGCACCAGCGGCGCCACCTTCGTGTTGCATTTCTACCACTTCGGGGATGTTGCCCCAAATATTGGTGATGCCGCGGGCGGCCCATTCGTCACAGTGTTCGGCCATAGGTGAGGAGGGGGTGATGGGGTAAATGGCGCAGACTTCGTTGACCCGGTACGACACGTGGGCCACGGCCTGGTTAGCGTCTATGGTAGCTACGATTTTTTTATTGGAAGACATGGCGTCTGAAGGTTTATTGAAATTTAGGGAGGTTTAGCAGGTTTAGGATATTTATACTGTCGAGCGTTAGGTTTTGTCCATCCCGGGTATTTGGCGCTGGCTTCGCTGGCTTAGGGGTTTGGGGGCGAAGCCCCCAATATCCCCTCCCCCCGGCGCCGCCTCCGGCGGTG
>SCUG01000640.1 GCA_004297645.1 Saprospiraceae bacterium
GGAGACTTTTGCTACTTTTGCGCTTCACTTTGACCAATCATTTTTTTTAAATGAATAGTATTACAGCTCGTTTTTCCCGCACTGATCAGACGGATTTTTCCCGAACGCTAAACAGCAGGGTGAACGCCTATTTTAATGAACGCCATCTTAGCAAATTCGGCAACTGGAAGCTCTACATAAAATCTGCCGTCGTCTTTGTCATTTACCTCACCCCGTATTTTCTCATCCTCTCCAACAACTTCAACCAATGGGTGATGCTGGTGCTGAGTATGGTGATCGGAGCCGGCATGGCTTTCGTGGGCATGTGCGTTATGCACGACGGCAACCACGGTTCATACTCTCGCCGCAAATGGGTGAACAACCTGATGGGCAGTTCCATCTACATACTTGCAGGCAGCATCTTCAACTGGAAAGTGCAGCATAATGTCCTTCACCACACCTACACCAATATTGACGGCTACGATGAAGATATGAATACCGGCGGAGTGTTGCGCCTCAGCAAACACGCCGAGTGGAAGCGCTTTCACAAATACCAGCATATTTTCGGCATTTTCCTGTATGGCCTGATGACCATCAACTGGGCCATCCGCAAAGACTATTTTCAATTGCGCGACTATCTGCGCCGTGGCCTTTCGCCCGGCAACAAGGTGAACCAAACCAAAGAATGGACAATTCTCATTACCACCAAGGCCCTCTATTTATCCATCTGGGTTCTGCTACCCATCCTGATTCTGGACATCGCATGGTGGAAGGTGCTCATTGGGTTTGTTGCAATGCACTATACGGCGGGCATCATACTGAGCATGGTGTTCCAACTTGCGCACATCGTCGAAGATACGGAGATGCCACTGCCCGATGAGAAGGGCAATTTGAAAAATACATGGGCCATTCACCAGCTTCATACTACGGCTGACTTTGCACCAAAGAATTGGTTGGTGTCGTGGTTTGTGGGGGGGTTGAATTACCAAATCGAGCACCACCTTTTCCCGCATATCAGTCACGTGCATTACCCGCGCATTTCAAAAATAGTGAAAGAAACAGCTCGCGAATTCGGGCTGCCCTACACCGAGTACCGCACCGTCCGGGAGGCCATCGCCTCGCATTTCCGCATGATGAAACAATTGGGGCAGCGGCCGGAGGTGGTGGCGTAAGAACATGCCGGTATGGCAGCTTCTGGTAAAGAAATGTTTTTTTTTGATGCTGCTATGTTGAAAAAAATGGTCATTCCGGAATAGTTTCAGGAATGACCATTTTCTGTATAATAGCCAGTGAGTAGTTGCTATTACCCGATTTTTATCTGCCCCAAACTTTCAATTAATTTCAAATTATCTTCCGGCGTTCCAATGCTCAATCTGATGGCTTTACTATCACCAAAAAGGTCTGTTTTTCGTGCTAATACATTGTGGGTGCAAAGCTCAGTATCAAAAAGGTCCCTATCTTCAACGGTATCAAAAAGGACAAAATGGAAATTACTTTGTGAAGGCACTACATTATAGCCACGCTGTTTGAGTTCGTTAAACATAAACTGCCGTTCTTTCTTATTCATTTCTGAACTCTTTGCAACAAATTCTACATCGTCAATGGCGTGTATGGCTGCTATTGAACCTAAACAATTGACGGTGAAAGGTGCCTGATAGTATTCCATCTTTTCCACCACAGATTGGCTGGCGATGGTGTACCCCACGCGTAGCCCGGCCAAGCCATAAATCTTGGAAAAGGTTCGCATGATAACAAGATTCTGATATCGTTTCTGAAGACTAAGCGAACCTGGGAAACCGCTCTGCGATACATATTCCCAGTATGCTTCATCAACTACTACCAGGGTGTCTGAAGAAACATGCTCCAAAAGCTGTATCAGCTCATTTTCGCTTATCGTGGTACCTGTCGGATTGTTGGGGTTGGCGATGATTATGAGTTTTGTATTCTCATCATAGCGGCTCAAAATATCATGGACATCCATTTGGTAATCTGTCAACTTGGAAAAGCGCGTTTCTACGTTAAATACCTCAGCCAATAAACGATACGCGACGAAAGTAATATCCCCAATAATCATGTTGTTCCCTTGCCCGACGAAATTTCGAATCATAATATCCAGCGCCTCCACTAAGCCGGCAGATACGAATACGTTACCCGGTTCTATATTGAGCCAGTCTGCAATTTTTACTTCTAAGGAATGGGGGTGAGGTTCAGGATACCGGTGTATGGTGTGAGCATGTTTCAGCACTGCTTCCATCGCTTTGGGTGAAGGGCCTAAAGGATTTTCATTTTGTGAGAGCTTGATAAAATTTTCCAGGTTTCTGTTTTCCATCGTTATTGAAATATCCCTTTGCTAATATTGAATAGAACTTCTTTCCTGTACCAGGCGGAAGCTCTTATATCGGAGATGGGAGTTGCATACGCTAAAACTCTTTTGGCGAATTCTTCTTTTTCAAAATCGTTGAGATGGTTCACCTGTTTTCCTATCATGAATTCGCAGGCAGTATGTGCAAATGGAATTACCGGGGCAACCGCTCCGCAAGATATACCTGCATTTTCAATGACGCCATTTTTAGATATCTGAAAATGGTATCCAAGGAAGACAATAGAAATCTCCATGGATTTTCTTGTTCCGACTTTTTCAAAACCGGATTTTAAAATAGAATAGGTGTTTTTCG
>SCUG01000641.1 GCA_004297645.1 Saprospiraceae bacterium
CCGAAATACTCCGGTTTGGTGATGATTTGGGCTGCGATGTAAGGTTCCTCAACATAATCGAGCACGGTGGGGTCCGGGAAATCGTTCGGGGTGCGCAGAAAAATAGTCTGCTTCTTTTTGGTGTAAGCGTAATAGGACACATTGGGCACCGTAGTTATCACCTCCATGCCGAATTCCCGCGAAAGGCGCTCCTGAATGATTTCGAGGTGCAACATCCCCAGGAAACCGCACCGAAACCCGAAGCCCAAAGCCGCCGAAGATTCCGGCTGGAAGGTGAGTGAGCTGTCGTTAAGTTGCAGCTTTTCAAGACTGTCTCTCAGGCCTTCGAAGTCTTCGTTTTCGATGGGATACACCCCGGCATACACCATGGGTTTCACATCTTCAAAACCGTGAATGGCCACATCGCACGGCCTGTCAACGTGAGTGATGGTATCGCCGACTTTGATTTCTTTCGACACTTTTATACCCGTAATGATGTAGCCCACGTCGCCGGCTCGCATGACGTCCTGTTTCACCATGTCCATTTGCAGAATACCCACCTCATCGGCCGTGTACTCTTTTTCGGCATAAAAGAAACGGACATTGTCTCCCTTTTTGAGGGTGCCATTTACGATTTTGTAATAGGCAATCACGCCGCGGAAAGAATTGAACACGCTGTCGAAAATAAGCGCTTGAAGCGGCGCATTGGGGTCGCCTTGTGGCGCTGGAATCCGCTCGACGATGGCCCGGAGGATGTCTTGTATCCCCTCGCCTGTTTTCCCGCTGGCCAACACAATATCCTCCTCATTGACGCCCGCCAGTTCTACTATTTGCTCCTTCACTTCATCTATCATGGCATTGGGCATGTCAATCTTGTTGATGACTGGTATGATTTCCAGGTTGTGATCCATCGCCAAGTAGAGGTTGGAGATAGTCTGAGCCTGAATCCCCTGGGTGGCATCTACAATGAGTAAAGCTCCCTCACATGCTGCCATGGAGCGGGATACTTCGTAGGAAAAGTCCACATGGCCGGGCGTGTCTATGAGGTTGAGCGTATATTCGATGCCATCGGAGTGTGTGTAAATCATCTGGATGGCGTGGCTCTTGATGGTGATGCCGCGCTCGCGCTCGAGGTCCATGTTGTCCAAAGCCTGGGCCTGCATATCCCGCTCTGCAATGGTGTGGGTGGTTTCGAGCAAACGGTCGGACAAGGTGCTCTTGCCGTGATCAATATGAGCGATAACGCAAAAATTGCGGATTTTTTTCATAAAAAATTTGAAAGACAGAAGGGCAAAAGGGAAGAGGCAAACGGCCCCGAACGCTAAAACGCAAACAAACTCTTTGCCCTCAATTATAATTTCGGGGTGCAAATATAAGCAGAATTAGAGCAAGGAGTTTCCGCCATTTTGGTTTGCTATTATGGAGTTATTACTGCGGTGTTGTGTCCTTTTTCCTCATGAGGCGTTATGCCTGCGAATCGAAAAAAACCGTTTCGCCATGCGCATTTTCATTTTCTCTGTTCTTCTCCTATTGTTTGAGCAAGCCGCCCCTGCCCAGTCCTCCGATGTTTTTTTGAAAACCATACAATCGGCGGAAGTCTATTTCGATTTTGGAAAACACGACCTGAAACCCGCTGCTGACACAGCCCTGGCGCCACTCATCCATCTATGTAGCGAGCGAGAAAAAAGCCTCGTTCGCATTACGGCGCACACCGACTCCATTGGCAGCAGCGCCAACAACCTTGCGCTCTCAAAGCGCCGTGCCGCCAGCGTAAAAAAATACCTGCTCGAACACGGTGTCTCAGCCGCCAAATTCGAACTTTCCTTTTTTGGGGAAAAGAAGCCCGCCCGTTCAAACCGCACGGAGGAGGGCCGCCAGAAAAACCGCCACGCCATCGTGGAGGTACTACTTCCCATACCCATGACCACCCTCGAAGGCAATATACGCGACCTCCGGTCGGGCAAAGGCGTGGAAGCAGAGGTGGTGGTGCACACCAAAGAAACCCGCGACAGCATGCACACCGATACTTCCGGCTATTATAAGGCGGCGGTACCAACAGGCGCCGTGGCAGCGGTGGATGTTTATGCCGAAGGTTATTTTTTTGAAACGAAAATGGTGAAAGCCTTGCCGGGCAAAATGCCGCTCCTCGTCATGGAACTACAACCCGCCGTACCCGGTGAGTCGGCTGATATTCACAACCTTTATTTCGTGGGCAACCAGGCTGTTTTACTCGAAGAATCTAAGCCGTCGTTGCCGCAGGTACTCCGGTTCATGCAGATTAACAAGAACGTAAAAGTGGAAATAGCGGGGCATGTAAACTACCCCAATTCCCCTCCCAAACCCAAAACCACTTTCGAATACCGGCTCTCCGTGGCCCGTGCAAAAATGGTCTATGATTACCTGCTCGAACACGGCATTGACTCCAGCCGCATTAGCTACCAGGGTTATTCCAACTGGAAAATGCGCTACCCCAAGGCCGTGAACGAGGATGAGCAATCTTTGAATCGCCGTGTGGAAATAAGGATTTTGCCGGAGGGTGAGCATTGATGAGAACTTCTTGCGAAGCTGGCGTAGTTTTGAAAAACTACGCCAGCTTAAAAACCTACCGGCACTTTTTCACAGTACCGCTGGTTTTACCTCCTTTTTTGCTTGCTCATCTTCGGGGTATTCGATGCGAACGTGGTAGATGCTGTGCAACATTTTCTTGAAAAGAGAACGGCACTGCTCCACGTCTTTGAAGGTTATTTTGCAATCCTCCAATTGTTTTTGCTCGATTTTGGCGGCGATGGTGCTATCCACCAACTTGTCTATGTCGTGCACGGTTGGGTTTTTCAACGACCTTGAGGTAGCCTCGATGCTGTCGGCCAACATCAGGATGCCCTCTTCCTTGGTGCGGGGCTTTGGACCGGGGTAGGTAAATTTTGCTTCCTCCACTTTCAGACCGGGATTTTCATTCTTAAAGGTGCGGTAGAAAAATTCAACACGAGTCGTTCCATGATGGGTCAGGATGAAATCTATAAGCGTCTGTGGCAGGTGGTGCTTTTTCGCCAGTGAAGCCCCCTCAGTAACGTGCCGGATGATGATGTCTGCGCTTTGAAGCGAATTGAGGTCTTCATGTGGGCTTCTGTTCGTCTGGTTTTCGATAAAATATTCGGGGTTAAAAGTCTTGCCGATGTCGTGGTACATGGCCCCGGTTCTGACGAGTAGTGCATCGGCACCTACCTTGTTAGCAGCAGCCTCGGCCATATTCGCCACCTGAATCGAATGCTGCAAGGTGCCTGGTGCTTTAATGGACAATAGCCGCATCAACGGCCGGTTCATGTCCGACAATTCGACGAGCGAAATGGAGGAGGTGAAGCCAAATGTCCGCTCCATGAGCGGAATAAGCGGGAAAGCCAGTAGCGTAAGCAAAGCGTTGAAAAACAGCCAGCCAAACATGGACCAATCCACCTCTTGAAGCCCGCCTTCTTCTATTACGGCGAGGCCGAGATACGACACCATATAGGTGAGCAAAATATAGAGAACCGACATGAAAAACTTCGACCAGTACCGGGCATCGGCCACCGTGAGCACGGCTACTACCCCCGCCACGATTTGGATAAAAGTGAACTGGTACCCCACCGAGGTGATGAAGCCGGCCAGCAACACTACGATAACGTGGGTGAAAAAGGCCAGCCGGTAGGTGAAAAAATGGCGGACGATGATGGGTACGATGCAAAAAGGAATGACTAAGGCGCTCAGCGCTTCCACCCGCTCTAACAAAAAGGTAAGATAACAGAATATCAGTGGCCAAATTAGTATGGAGACTAAGTGAAGCCACTTACGAAAAATCTCCCGGCGGTAGGCAATTACGTACAGTGTGAACACCCAGAAAACCACAATCGTGAGCAGTAAATACCCTAAATATATTGGGAAACTGAACTCGCTGCTGCCGTAGTTGGCCTCAAATGCCGCCTTGAACGAAACCAATTTTTCATAATCGTCATCTGAAACAACCGCCCCTTTTGTGATGATGATATTGCCCTGCCGGACGATGCCTTTGGTGGTGACGAGCTGCTCCAATGCCTGCGCTTTGAACTGCTGTGTAAGTACCGCATCGTAAATCAGGTTGGGGGCCACGGCCTTCATCAGCAAAGAATATAAGGAGTCGGCATGGGGAAAATAGCGTCGCAGTGAATCAGCCAAAATTTCCTTAGCCGATTCTACAGTGAGCAGCGAGGCAAGGGTTTTTCGCTCCAGATTATTGCCCTGAACAACGTTGATGACAAAACCGGCCTGCTCTTTCTCGTGCTCTGGTGCTATTTCAATGACTCCCTGCTGGTAGATTCCCTCCAATAATCGTTTGCCTGCTTTTGCAAACCGGGATATCGGGTGCACGCCAGCGTTGAGCGTCCCGGTGCCAAGTGCTAAGTAATAACTGGCGCAGTCGTTTTCAAAAAGTTGCAGCTTTTCAGTGGGCAGGTTAGAATTAAGGCGGTAATACGGAGTGAACTCCTTTTCTAACCGTTCACGGTCCTCTTTTATCTTCTGTACCGATTTATTTATGGCAAAATCGTATGGCGCAGCCAGCGTTTCATAGCTCCAGCGTTGACCCTTTTGAAATTCGTACTTAAACTTTGCGCGGTTGGGGTACAAAAAACTAATGAGCAAAACTGTTGCACCTACCAGACCATATTTGCCGATCCGGTCGAAATTGGAAAACGTAGATTGCCATTTGTTTGACATGAAGTGAATGGTAGGTGATTCAAGTATGCGAAGATAGCGCTTATCCGGCGCTCAGGCTTTACCATTGATGTAAAAAATAGCCGCCACATCCATCAAACGGCTTGCACCTGCATGTGTTTCGTTGCCAGATACCGGCAATATTGTTTACTTCGCTCTTAAGACCAACACACCAAAACCAGACAGGCATGTTCAAACCAGCGCAAAACATTGACGAAGTAATAAGCCAATTAGAAGCCATCATTCAGACTGCATCGCGGAAGAACGACCCGCTGGGGATTTTCCCCGCCCTATACCTAAAAGTTACGGAACTCGTCAAAAATGGCATCCGGGTCGGGCGCTTTGAAGACGTTCCCTACATGGAGCGGCTCGATGTGATATTCGCCAACCGGTATCTGCTGGCGCACTACGAATTTGCCCTCGGGAGAAAACCCACAAAGGCATGGGAGGTAGTCTTCAGCGCTGCCCATAAACCGCATCTCATCCTGCAACATCTCCTCGCCGGCATGAACGCACACATCAACCTTGACCTTGGCGTTGCTGCTGCCGAAACAGCTCCTCCCGCTGAATTAGCCCGCCACGAAACCGATTTTTTTGAGATATCAAACCTGCTGACTAACCAGATTGAAAATGTACAGCAACAGCTAAATGAACTTTCGCCGCTGCTCTTCCTGCTCGACTGGATAGGCAAAAAGTCAGATGAGCGATTTGCCGCATTCAGCCTGCAAAAAGCACGAAACCATGCCTGGCGTGTGGCGCAACGATTAGCCCCGCTTTCGGGCAAGCAACGAACTGAGCAAATAACGGAACTCGACGGCTACGTGGCGATGCTGAATAAACTCATCACCGAACCGGGGCTGTTGGCAGTTTTTTTCATTCGTCTGATTGGATGGTTCGAAGAAAAAAACGTGGCAAAAATTATCCAAAGCCTGACACAGAATTAGAACTGACCAGCCTATCGCACCCACACCGTTTTTGCATTTACAAATTCGCGGATGCCTTGCACGCTGAGTTCACGCCCAAAGCCGCTTTGTTTGATGCCGCCGAAAGGCAGGCGCGGGTCGGACTTTACCATGCCGTTGACAAAGCAGGCACCGGCCTCCAACTCAATGGCGGCGATGCGTTGCCCCCGTTCCACATCTTCGGTGAACACCGCCGCTCCCAATCCGAACACACTGCTATTGGCGATGCAGATGGCACCGGCCTCGTCTTGGGCGCGAATGACCGCAGCCACCGGCCCGAACAATTCCTCCTCCCAGGCCGGCATGCCGGGTGCCACTTCGGCCAGCACGGTGGCAGGATAATACGCCCCCGGATTGCCTTCGGGGATGGCTCCGCCAAGCAGGCACACCGCCCCTTTTTCTATGCTTCGCAAAACCTGCGAGTGCAACTCTTCCCGTAAATCATGGCGGGCCATTGGGCCTAAATCAGTGGTTTCATCATAAGGACTGCCCATTTTAGCTGCTGCCATGTTCGCAAGAAATTTTTCCAAAAAAGCGTCGTACACCTCCGGCACCACGATGAATCGCTTGGCCCCGATGCAGCTTTGCCCGGCGTTGAGCAAGCGGCTTTGCGCGCAGGTTTTCGCCGCGAGGCCGAGGTTGGCATCGCGCAGGATAAGATAGGCATCGCTGCCACCGAGTTCCAGCACCGTCTTTTTTATTGCACCACCTGCGGCGGATGCCACGGCGCTTCCGGCGGGGCCGCTCCCGGTCAGCGTCACGGCCTTCACCACCGGGTGGCGGATGACGGCAGCCACCCGGCTTCCCGGTATTTTCAGGTTGGCAAACAAGCCTTTGGGAAAGCCCGCTTCCAAAAATATTTCTTCGATGGCCTCCGCACATCCCGGCACATTGGAGGCGTGCTTCAGCAGGCCCGCATTGCCAGCCATCAGCGCCGGAGCCGCAAACCGGAACACCTGCCAAAATGGGAAATTCCACGGCATCACTGCCAAAACCACCCCGATGGGTTGGTAACTGATAAAGCTTAGACTGGCATCCGTCACCACGGTTTCATCCGCCAGAAAGGCCGCAGCATTTCCGGCGTAATACTCGCAAACCCAGGCGCATTTCTCCACCTCGCCACGTGCCTCGCGGATGGGCTTGCCCATTTCTAAGCCCATGAGCCTGGCGTATTTTTCTTTTCCCTCGCGCAGAATGGCGGCTGCTTTCATCATCCGCTCTGCACGGTGGCTCATGCTGGTTTTACGCCACGAGGCGTAAACCTCATTTGCCCTGATAATGCGTTTTTCAACTTCGGCTTCCCGCATGTATTCGTAGCTGCGGATGGTTTCGCCGGTGGCTGGGTTGATGAGTGAGATTGACATGACTTTGGGTTTTTTATTGCATTGCATTATTTAGAAATCCACGCTGATTTTCACAAATCGCTTGAGCGTTATGCAGGTGATTTCAGACAAGTTCAAACGCCGGGAAATTGAATCGAAGAATACAGGGAAATCATTTCCCCGGCCATTTTTTCTTTTGTAAAAAGCCGCACCCGCTCCCTGGCATTTCCAACCAATTCGTTCCGCAACGCGGGGTGCGTCAGCAGCTCTTTCACTTGGAGCGCCAGTGCGGCGGCGTCGCCCGGAGGTGCCAGCAGACCAGTGCGTCCGTGCTGAATAATTTCGGGGATGCCGCCCACCGAGGTAGCCACCACCGGCACTCCGGCTGCAAAGGCGTCGAGCAGGGAGGTGCCGAGTCCCTCCGTTTTGCTCGTAAAAAGAAGCAGGTCAATTTCGGGTAAAATTAGTGGCACATCGTCGCGGAAACCCGTGAGCAAAACGTGCGTCTCCAACCCTTTCTCACGAATCATCCGGCGGATATTTTGCTCCTCACCACCATCGCCACCAATGAGAAGGAATCGCGCTGGAAAGCCTTCTTCCACCAAGATTTCCGCTGTCCTCACAAAAGTAGGAAGGTCTTTGTGCGGTGCGAGGGCAGCAATGTTGGCGATGAGGAATTCATTCTTAGAAATACTGAATTCGGTTCGGAGAAGCCCCATATTTTCCCCAGGCTCTATTTTTCCCAAATCAATGCCACTATGTACCACCACTAATTTGCCGGGATAGCGGAGCGCCGGAGCCATCAGCTCTTTGATGCATGCCGACACGCAGACGATTTTGGCCACGGCCCGGTGGTTGTATTTCCACCGTGATGCAAAATGCCCGCCTACCGGAAAATCCACTCTGCGGCTGACGACGATTGGAACTGAGTTGCCAAAAAGGCTGGCGGCTATTACGGCAAAAGTAAGGGCGTGCGAGTCGTGGGCGTGGAGGTGGGTAATTTTTTGCCTGCGGCAAATACGGGCCACCCGCCAAGCCACCAGCGGGTTACTCGAAAAAAACTTGTGAAAGGTAAGATGTGGGATTCCCTTTTCAAGGCAATGCATTTCCATCGCAGAGCCGGCCGCACAACAGACCCACTGCCATATTCCCTTTTTCGCCAATTCTTCGGCCAGATAGGCCACCTGCTGCTCTCCCCCACGCCAGGTGGGGGCAGTGGAAAGGTGAAGGATGCGCAATTCTTGATGGTTTTCTATCACGCTGGTCAACAGGCATTGATTGGAACGGCAAGGTAGGAACTGCCAAAGAGATGCGCATGAAAAATCAGCTCGTCAGAATAATTTTCCAGCGTTGGCCAGCATTCCATCAGCCCCGGCGAACAGCGTCCTCCCGGAAATTTTCATCGAAATCTTTTAGCCGGGCTATCATGGCGAGCATGATGTAAAAGATGATGCTCGTGGGCAGCAGGGTGATGGCTTCCTGCGGGTAGCTGGCCAAAGCAAGCAGAAAAACGCTGGTGCTCAGGCCGAGATAGATGACTTTAATGGTGGGGTCTTTTACCCTGAAATAATAGCGCATGCTGGTGCGCAGGGCGGTGAAAAGCAGCATCAGGTAAAGCAGTAGCCCTACCCATCCAGTTTCTACGGCGAGCCGGACGTACAGGCTATCGTGGGCAAAACTGGACAGCCAGCTTCCGGGAGAAAAGCGCTGGCCCCAATACCCCGTGCTGCCGAGGCCCGCTCCAAAGGGGTGGGTTTGGATGTAAGGCCTGACCCTTTTTTGGTTCTGCATTCGCACCTCAATAGTATCGTCGCTATCCCCGCGGAAGGCAGACTGGATGCGCCAGATGACAGCGTTATTCGTTGATTTCATTACGAAGGCCGTGCCAGCCAATAGAATGAACAGGGTCAACAGAATGGTTCGCTTTTTTAGTGTCAAAATTGTGATGAAAAGGATGCCGGCAGGGATGAGCACGAAAGGCGTCCGGGAGCCGGCATAGGCCATGCACATCACCATCGCAATGCCAGCTACCACCAGCGCTGCCTTGCGCGATTTCCGAAATGGCCCACTCGCCAGCACAAAGGCGAACAAGCTCATGTATCCCATGAGAATTCCAAAAGTGGTAGGGTCGGAAAAAAAGGAAAATACCCGCAACCGGCTCCATTGAAATATCAGCATGAAGCGCTCCTCATCGGCATTGAGCCAGGTGATTTCCGCATCGCTGAAACCGATGAATTCCTGCTTGAGGGCATAAAGGGCCGAGACAAAACTCAGTACCAAAATGACGTTCAACGTATTGACGATGCGATGGTAACTATTGAGCGCATGGCAGGCGATGAAATACAGCGCCAGCATGAGCGCCACCGTGCGCACCGTGTAAATCCAGGCCATCCTGGAGGCAGCCCAGGGGTTCATTCCTTCCAGCAGGTTGTACCCTATCCACACCAAAATGAAAAGGCTGATGGGGCTTTTGGCAAAACTGAAATCACGCTCCAGCACGAGCTTGGCCAACAGCCCGGCAAGCAGCACAACGAGCAGACCGTCGAGAGCCGTGCCTATCGGGGCATCGGTGTATTTTGAAACCAGGCCAATAAAAAATGCACTCACCAGCATGACGTTTATCCCAAAATAAAGATGGACGAAGCAGGCCACCAAAAGCGGAATACCCACGAGCACCCCTACTACTATCACCGCGCCTTTCAGCGATAAAAATGACAGACCCAACGCCAGCCCTAAAGCACAGATGAGCATCAATCCATACCCCAAGGGGTTGTTCAACTTCTCGAACAACACCTGCCGCAACAACCATTCTTTCAGGCCTATAAGGCCGGGTGTTTTTACCATTTTAAAAAATAGCAAGGAGTCACTAATCAAATGGGTGGGATGTCATGGCTGGATGTTTTCGAAGCTGGTGCCTGTACGAATTCGTTACTGTGGCCCACATCAGCCAGCCAGCTATGCCATCAGGATATTCAACAACTATGCTAAGTTTGGAAACAAATTGCTTCCGGGCAGGCCCGGCGGAATATCCGAAAAAAGGAACAGGCATGATGGAGCAGTTCCTTTAAAAACAGGGTAAAAAGAAGGGGAAGCGGCCCTCTAAAATAATTGCCGGTTTCCCCCTTCCTAACCCATTCAAATATATCTTGAGATTTTGAGGACGGTTTGTAGTCTCAAAAAAACAAAACTTTCAGGAAAAAGCCCAGTAACATCAAAAAACAAAGTGCAACAGCCAGCGTCTCTGACAGCTTTTCTTTAGTCGAAAGTTCCATGTTGTCTCGTTCTTTCTGCATAATGGTTTATTTACGGGTGTGGCTTCAATTTGATGTGCTGATGAACCCTTCAAATAAAAAACAGGGAAGCCCGTGCATGAGTCCCAATTTGCGGAATCACGAATCGAGGCTTTTATAAAATACATCAAATTGAAGCTACACCCACCGTTCATTGCCCTGAGCACCGCCTCTCCCGAAGGTTATCGGGAGTGCTGAGGAAGATGGGCAACTTGGGGGCTTCGCCCCCAAACCCCTTTTTGCGCTATGCCTTTTTGGTTCCGGCATCGCCAGGTTAGGGGCTTGGGGGCGAAGAGGCATCAAGGTGCCGGTTCGCCACCGCCCAAAACTCTTCCACACGGGCGGTCCATGTATTTTGGCGAGCAAGGGCCAAGCGTTGCGCCTTCAACCGGGGGCAGTCTCCAGCAATGGCCAGCGGGATAAGGCCGGTAAAATCTTCCTCATCTTTGGCGAGGTAAATATCTTTTTCAAAGCCCCGGATATCCTCCGAAAAATTGGTAGAAACTACGGGTTTTCCGGCAGCAAGATACTCGTTGATTTTGAGCGGATAAATACTCGACGTGAGTTTGTTTATAGAAAACGGTATCAGTGCTACGTCGAAATGCTGCAAAAAAGCGGGCAACTCGCTGATGTGTTTTCCGCCGGTGAACACCACATTCGGCAACCTGTCAAGTCCGTACTCGCTAACGCCACTGCTGTTCACAGGCCCCACAAGTACGAGCGTCTTATCTGCATGGCGTTCCGCCACCTTTCGAAGCAGTCCGTAACTGATTCGGTTGGGGTCGAGATTACCGGTGAAGCCGATGATTTTTCCGCTGATACCAGCAAGTTCTGCCGGTCGAGGCAGTACCTTTTCCAGGGCTTGCTGGAAAATCGAAATATCCGCTGCATTGTGCAGCAAGTGGGTATGTGGATTCAATGGCTTTTTTAGGCGGAGCAGATTGCGAGACGTAACGAACACAATATCTGCCTGCCCGATGACCTCCTCTTCGAGCCGTGCACCATGCCTGGCTGTGTAGGCCTCTTCCCACATGTCGTCAATGCATTGGTAAATGCTAAGCCTTGCTCCAAAATTTTTGGGCAGCACCCCCGCCAGATATGGATTGAAACAGTTAATGTAGATGAAATCCTTGAGTTTGAAATCGCGCACCACCTGCCGAATGCAATTCAGCACCACGCGGTTGTTGTAACGGAGCAATTCCCGGTAGGCCTTGCCCTCCGGCATCCAATTGACAGGCAGCGTCAGCGGGGGCTGTGTGGCCACTACTTCCGGCAGTTCCGGGATGGTCTCATAGCGCATCTTATTTTTCAACAAGTCCGGCCGGCGGGCCACTACCGCAGGCATATTCCAATTGGCGATAAAATCTTTTACGGAGTAAGGAGGATTGATGTAAAAAACCCGGTTGTTTTTGACGAACTCCCGCGTAAACGAAAGCGACACCGAGGAATAGGCGTTGTCCCAGGGAAACAAAGTGAAGTACAAGATGTCGGGGTTCGGCGTCATCAAATGGAGGTTATGGCTGCTTTTTCAACAAAACGAATTCTTTTGTCACGAGGTAATCGAGCAGCGGCATTCGCAAATTCAGGTCGTGCATCAGGGGCAGCCAGTTCAAGAAAGAATGGCTCTTGCGATAAACGCATTGCAGGCCGCTTCCCTCCACAGCCGCCATGAGCTTAGCGTGAGTAAGGTGGTTCAGGCCTTTGTAGGCAGCGATGAGGTCGCCCTCTTCGTCGCCGACAATGGGCCGGTTGTTTTTGGCGATGAGTTTCATAAGCCACGCCTGCGGCAAAAACTGACACCACGGTATGCCCACGACATGCGAAACATGCGACGCATAAGGGCTTCCCCATGGCGGGTACGAAATAAATACCTGGCCACGGGTGGCGAGGGCCATGCTCATAGCTGCCAGCATCTGCTTCAACAGCGGCAACGGGATGTGTTCCGCCACATCGTTCAGCACGATGAAATCGTATTTTTCGGTCAGTGGGTTGTCGAGGATATTGCGTACCTCGAAGGTCACGTTTTCCACTGAATGACGGCGTTTGAGGTCATTGGCAATGCGGATATGGTGGCGGTCAATGTCCACGCCATGCACCCTGCACTTCCAGGTTTTGGCGTACCAAAGGCTCATGCCTCCCATGCCGCAACCAAAATCGAGCACGAGTTTCTGGTCTAAGTTAAATCTGTTGCGCAGCAGTTGTTTGTCCACCTTCAGGTGGCTGGCATCCTCGCTGAGGAAATTCTGTTCGGCATATTCCATGCCCTCGTGATAAAGTGCCTGAGTCATCATTCTATTTTCCATTTATACTGTCGAGCGTTAGGTTTTGTCCATCCCGGGTATTTGGCGTTGGCTTCGCTGGCTTAGGGGTTTGGGGGCGAAGCCCCCAATATCCCCTCCCCCCGGCACCGCCGGAGGCGGCGC
>SCUG01000642.1 GCA_004297645.1 Saprospiraceae bacterium
TGTTTGTCAACTTTTAGCCAACACCTATAAGGTTTTTAAAACCTTATAGGTGTTGGCTCCATTTTACAAACCCTTTGCTTTATACACCCATTGCACAAACTCATTGCGCCAGCCGTAGGGGTCGTAGGTTTTGGCATCGTTGGCCCATGAGATGAGGCCGTCGTAGGTCAGGTTGCCAGCGTATTCCGACTGCCAAAGGAGCATGCCGTAGCCTGCCACCGTTGCGGCAAAGCGCATGTTTTCAGAAGCATTTTCAAATGAAACGCTGGCGTTTTGCACGTCGAGAGAGAGGGGGACGCTCGTGCCGGAATCGGGGTTTTTGTACCGGAAATCAATGTTGAGCGCAGGCACGCTGAACGGGGCGAAAGGTTGCATCACCAACTCGTACAGTGCCGTGATGGTTTGGTTGGCGCCGATTTCGCCGGCGTCTTTGGTGTCGTCCGTAAAATCCTCCGGGTTGAGCAGGCGGTTTTCGTAGCCAATGAGGCGGTATTGCTCCACGACCGCCGGGTCGAAGGCAAGCTGGATTTTCACATCCTTGGCCACGGTGTAAAACTTGCCGAACTCGTGAACGAACACTTTTTCGGCCTGCTCCATGTCGTCAATGTATTCGTAGGTGCCATTGCCATGGTTGGCGAGTTGCTCCATTTTGCCGTCCTGATAGTTGCCCGTGCCAACGCCGAGGGTGGTGAGAAATACCCCCGACTCCCGTTTTTCCTCAATCAGTGCCACGAGCGCATCCTGGTCGCTGATGCCCACGTTGAAGTCGCCGTCGGTACCGAGGATGACGCGGTTGTTGCCGCCGGCGATGAAGTTGGCCACAGCAATTTCATAGGCTTTGAGGATGCCGCCGGCGCCATTGGTGCTGCCACCGGATTGGAGTTGGTCAATGGCGTTTTTTATTTTCAATTTTTCATCGCCGGGCGTCGATGCGAGCACCACACCGGCACTGCCGGCGTAGGTGACGATGGCGATGCGGTCTTCGGGCCGCAGGTAATCGGTGAACATTTTAAAGGCATTTCTCAGCAGCCCCAACTTGTCGTCAGAACTCATCGAGCCGGAGACGTCGATGAGGAAGACGAAGTTGGCGGGCGGCATATTTTCCCGTGCGATGTGGCGGCCTTTGATGCCGATGCGGAGGAGTTTGTGCGATGGTGTCCACGGGCAGTTGGCCACTTCTCCATCGAGCGAGATGGGGTGCCCGCCCGTGGGTTCCGGGTAGTCGAACTGAAAATAATTGATGAGTTCTTCGGTGCGGATGGCGCCTTTCGGCGGCAGTTGGCCATTGCGCAGGAAGCGCCGCACGTTGGAGTAAGAAGCGCCGTCGGCGTCAATGGAAAAAGTGGAGACCGGCTCCTCTGCCGTTTGGACGAAAGGGTTTTCGACGTAGTCGTTGTATCCCTCCCCGGAGGTATCGCCGCCAGTGCCTGACCAGATGCCGTTGATGCTATCATCCGAATAGTTGTTGCTTGAAGTTCCGATGTCTTCGGATTCACAGCTAAAGAAAAAGGAAATGCCAGCCAGCAACAGCCCGGCGGCGAGAGATTTGAGCAGATTTTTCATGGCAGATTTTTTTTGGTTCAAATTGAAAACATTCCGCCGGGGAAGACGCTGTTTGCCGCAGACTTGGTTGGGTGACACACGCGGTGGGCGGTGCGGGGTGGAAAGAATCAGGAGCGAATTCCTACGGTCAACCGTAGCAAATCAGCATGAATTCCTACGGTCAGCCGTAGCAAATCACTACTTCTGGAAAAAATTTCCAAAGGCATGATACAACGAGCCTAATCCAGATACCTCCTCGGTGAGATAGGAAATACCAAAAAAGTATTGGTGCTCTACGGGGCGCGTCAGGTGGGGAAAACGACTTTGGTGCGCGAAGTTTTGAAGAACTATAAGGGTAAAATATTGGAAATCAACGCCGGCGAACAACCCAACTGGGAGGTCTTGTCGAGCCGGGATTTTTCAAAACTCAGCACTTTGGTGGAAGGCTACGACCTGCTGTTCATTGACGAAGCCCAGCGAATTCCGGATATTGGCATCAACTTGAAAATCTTGCACGACAAGCTGCCCGGTTTGAAAATTATCGTAACTGGTTCTTCGTCCCTCAACCTTGCCAACAGGGTAAAAGAGCCGCTCACCGGCAGGACATGGACCTACACCCTCTATCCCTTTTCTTTGGATGAATGGCGGGGTAGCAGCGGCGCCAATGCTTTCGAAACGGGCGTTGAAGTAGAGAAATTTCTGCGCTATGGGATGTACCCCGAAGTATTTTCGTTTGAAAGTTCGGCGAGAAAAGAGCAATATCTGAAGGAGATTACCGGCAGCTATTTATACAAAGACATCCTCGCATTGACGAGCATCAAGTTCCCGGAAAAATTAGTGCAACTGCTGAAAATGCTTGCCTTTCAAATTGGCGGTGAAGTGTCGGTGCAGCAGTTGTCCAACTCCCTTCAAATTCACCGGGAAGCGGTGCTGAACTACATGGATTTGCTGGAAAAAACCTTCGTGATTTTCCGGCTGGGCGGGTACAACCGCAACCTCCGAAAGGAAGTAACCAAAATGAGCAAAGTGTATTTCTACGACCTCGGCATCAGGAATGCTGTCACCGGCAATTTCAATGAGTTAAACTCCCGGACCGATGCCGGGCAGTTGTGGGAAAACTTCTTAGTCGTGGAACGCATGAAGCAGAATGCCTGCCAGCAGCGCTTCGTCAGTTATTATTTTTGGCGGACTTATGGCGGCTCGGAGCTGGATTTGGTGGAGGAAGCCGGCGGCCGGCTTTCCGGTTTTGAATTTAAGTGGGGCAATAAAAAAGGCAAAGCTCCACAGCCTTGGATGGATGCCTGCCCGGAGGCAAATTACGATTGTATCAACCGCGATAATTTCCTGGAATTTTTGAAATAACCCCTCCCGTCCTCCCCTTACTCCCTCAGCATTTTCCGCACCATTTCCACATCCGGGTGGGTGTAGCCCTTTTGCGCCAACTCGTCGAGGTTGCGCAGAAACACATCGCCGAAGGTTTGGTCGCCGTGGTAATAGACGTCCTTCCAGAAGCGGTAGATGGAGAGGGCTTTTTCCCGCTCGCCGAGGAAGAGCAGGGCAGGGGCGAGGGGGAGGTTTATCCATGGTTCTTTGGCATCGGCGGCGAGGCCTTTTTCCGCCGCCAGGCGGGCCTGGATGAAGTGCCCGTTGAAAAGGTAAGTCGTTGCCAGCCCGCCCGAAAGCTGGGCCAGCCGGGTTTTAAGTTCTGCGTGTTCCGGGAAACGCAGGAGCGCGGAATCCAGTAAGGCTACGGCGCGTTCCAGCAAGGCGATGGAGGAGTCCGGCGAAGGTTGTTTCAGTGCCTCATTTTCTAAGTCACCGGCCTTTTCCAGAGCTGCTGTAAGGGGCATTGACTCCGCTGTGGCATTTTGAAACAGCTCTTTAAAATACGCCACGTCTTTCACGATGCGGTCAATGAGGGCTGTGTAGTCAGGCTGCTGCTGAAACGCCTGGATGCGCTGCGCTAATGCGAGGGTAAAATCGAGGCCTTGTTGGCGGGCATTGGCATCGAAATTTTCCAGCAATCTATTTTTATAAAAAACACAGAGGTTGAGGTAGGTGGTCCATAGGTCCACTTCGTAGGCGGCGGGGTTTTGTGCGGCGAGTGTTTTGCGGATTTCGAGGGTACGCAGGTAGGCGTCGAGCGCCAAATTGCCGGCGCCGGATTCTGCATATACGACCCCTAAAATATTGAGGGTGTTGGCGAGGCCGGGCAGGTAGGCATCGGACTGCCGCTCGCAGAGTTTTTCATAAATGGCCATGC
>SCUG01000643.1 GCA_004297645.1 Saprospiraceae bacterium
TGCCGTACACGATACCGGCATTGGTAAGTGCAGCCGCCATTTGGTCGTTCCGTACTTCGAATCTTCGCAAATACTTGATGCTAAATACCACCGCCGACACGAACAGGATGAACATGGAAAACCAAAGCGGCACGTGGAAATAAGTGTTGCGAATGGTTTCACCCAGAATATTGCGAAAAGGGAAAGTCATGGCTTCTTTCTCGTGGAGGTTGGCTATCTCATCATTGTGCCAGGCGGCTTCGCCTAACTGTGGCGCCACGCTGTCCTGCGTAACTGACACCGCTCCCGGATACACCGATGTGCCATCTGCCGGGCTATCAATCAACAGGGTGAAATCCTTCACCTTTTGGTCATAAGGCAAGTACGGGGGAAGGGCAAAGGTGAGTTTTAGTTCCCGGTCGTTGACTACCTCGATGCGTTTGGCGGCCAGTGCTTTGTCCACATCCATTTTCAGCCACGCCCGCAGTTGCTCCTTATTTTTGGTGTAAAAAGAGTTGTATCCTTTTACCGCAAGGGTCACCTCCTGTCCGGTGTGCAGACCCGCCGGTGAAACGTCCGTGATGCCTGTTTTCAGTGGCGTCAGCAGCCCCACGGTAAATGTGTACAACAAAAGCAGCACGCCCAGCGCCTTCCACCAGTATTTGTAAGGATTGTAGGATTGAAGGATTGAAGGATTAGATTTCATCTATGTACTATATTTTGAACTTACTTCTTCTATGAAACTGCTGGGTTTCCACTGAACTAATCCCGCCAAAGGTAAGGAAACAATACCAAGGCGAGCGACATCAAAATCAGGTCAACCGCTCCCAGCAGCATGATGTCACTGGTAATCATGGTTCCTTTCAATAAGCCAATCGAATGAGCAGAAAGGTTGACCAGCACCAACAAGATGGGAATGATGAGGGGGAAACTCAACACCGCCATCAGCGTACTTGTATTGTCAGCTTTGGCGGCAATTGCCGACACAAAAGTAAAAGTTATCGAGAAGCCCACGCTCGCCAAAAACAGGGCGAGTGCGAATTTCCCCGCCTCCTCCACCGGGTTGCCTGCGACGAAGCCCAGGGCCAGAAAAGTCAATACGCCCAAGGCCAGCAGCAGCAGGGCATTGTACGTCATTTTTGACAACAAAATGGCAAGCGGGTTGGCAAGCTGGTAGTAGTAAAGCTGCCGGTTGCCGCTCTCCTGCACGAAACTTTTCACCACGGCGTTCACCGATGCAAACAGCATGATGACCCAAAACAGCACGTTCCACACCTGCGGGCTGACCCGCTGAAACGAAATGTAAATGATGAAAACCGTACTCAACACGTACAGCAGGATGCCACTGATGGCATAGGCTTGGCGGAATTCAAGAGTGAATTCCTTGCGAAGCAAGGAGGTGATTTCATTGAAAAGATTCATTGGGGCGCGAAGTTAAGGAGCGTACGCAAAATAACTTGGTAAGTTTTGCACAAGCCAATTCACCGGGTGACTCGAAGTCACCCGGTGAATTCGCCAGGTTGTTTTGCACACGTTCCTAACCACATAATTTTTTCAAAAAAAAATGACGACCTTTCAGCGGCATACTTTTAATGAGAGAACGCCGATGAAAGACCTTTCCAACCCTCACGACAAAATATTCAAAGCCACTTTTCCCAGGAAAGAAGTTGCCCTGGAATACCTGCAATCTTGCCTCCCCGGCAATATCCTGGCAATGCTTGACTTGTCCACTTTGCATTTGACCGGAACCAGTTTCGTCAATGAGCAATTGAAAGAATACTTTGCCGACCTGGTCTATACCTGTAGGGTAAAAACCGGGGGCGAAGTAACCATTCCCCTGGTGCTGGAACATAAAAGTTCCCCTCCTACCTACCCTCCCCTGCAAATTATGAGCTACCAGGTGAATGGCTGGCAGACCCAAATCAACCATAAACAAAAGCCTACGCCCATCATCCCTATCATTTTTTATCACGGAAAAGAACAATGGGTTGTCCGTCCCTGGAAAGATTACCTACAAGGCATGGCGCCCGCCTTTGAAATTTACACCCCTCCCGGCCATTACGTTTTCACCGACTTGTCGGGAATTCCAGACGACAAAATCAAAACATTCCGTTCTACGTTTATGAAAATGGTGATGTTGTTGATGAAACACCGGAATGAAAAAGAATATTGGCTGAACCATCTGCGGGAGATTTTTATTTTTGTAGAGAACTTTGCAGACTGGGAAAAAGACAGGAATGAAATAAGCCTCCTCATTCTTTATTTCAAACAAACCACTAATATCTCTTGGGAGGAATTTGAAGAAAAAATCGGACAACTTCCAAAAACAAAAAAATCGGCCATGACACTTTACGAATCCATTTATGAAAAAGGCACCAAAGAAGGTAGGCAGGCAGGCAGGCAGGCAGGTATGCAGCAAGGAATTTCTATCGGGGAATTAAAAAAAGCTACAGATTTCGTGCATGGTATCCTCAAAAAATTCCCTGACCTGACTGACAAAGAAATCGCTGAAATGGGCAACATCTCCATCGCCTTGGTGAAAAAAATCCGCAAGGAAATGGATGATCAGCCAAGAAACAAGAAAAACGGCGAAACCCCTCCTTCCCTTGGTTAGTGGGTTAGCTGCACTTTCATCCATTTCCCCAACAACTCCGCCAGCCGCCACACGTCCTCGAAACTGTTGTACACCGGCGCCGGCGCCACCCTGATGACGTTCGGTTCCCGCCAGTCGGCGACCACACCATTTCCCGTCAGATAATCAAAAAGGGCTTTGCCACTTATATCGGTGAGGATGGAAAGCTGGGCGCCTCGCTGCGCCGGGTCTTCCGGCGTAATGATGTTGAACCGTGCCCCCTTTTTATTCAGCTCTTTTATCAAAAACTCCAGATAGCCGGTCAGCAGCAGGCTTTTGGCCCGAAGGGCTGGCATTCCCACCGCGTCGAACTGGTCAAGGCTGACCTTGTGGGCAGCGCAACTCAAAACCTGAGAATTGCTCAGTTGCCACCCGGCAGCACCGCTCATGGGGATGAAACCTTTTTTCATCAAAAAACGGCTCTGCTCGTCGTGCCCCCACCAACCGCCGAAGCGGGGCAGCGAGTGGTCGTTGCCATGTTTTTCGTGGACGAAGATGCCGCTTGGCCCGCCGGGACCGGAGTTGAGGTATTTGTAGCTGCACCAGCAGGCGAAGTCTGCGCCCCAATCGTGGAGTTGCAGCGGCACATTGCCGGCGGCGTGCGCCAGGTCGAAACCAACATAAGCTCCGGCAGCGTGACCCGCCGCCGTGATTGCCCGAAGGTCGAAAAACTGGCCGGTGTAATAGTTGACGCCACCGAACATGATGACTGCCGTTTGAGCACCGTGCTGTTTGATGGTGGCGGCGATGTCGTCGGTGCGCAAGGTTTGCTCGCCGGGCCGCGGGGCCACCTCCACGATGGCGTGGGCCGGGTCGAAGCCGTGCCAGCGCACCTGCGTTTCCATGGCGTATTGGTCAGAGGGGAAGGCCCCGGCCTCCATGATGATTTTGAAGCGCTCCGGCGTAGGGCGGTAAAAGGAGACCATGAGGAGGTGGAGGTTGGTCGTGAGGGTGTTCATCACCACGACTTCCTCCGGCAGGGCACCCACTATGGCGGCAGATTGTTTTTGCAAAAATTTGTGGTAGTGCATCCAGGGCATGTCGCCCCGGAAGTGGCCTTCGACGGCGTGCTCCCGCCAGTGTTTCAACTCGTTCCTTAAAGCCTGCTCCACGCCTTTGGGCTGCAAGCCGAGGGAGTTGCCGCAAAAATACAGGACGTTTTTGCCCTTGTGTTTTGGGAAATAAAACCGGCGGCGGCAGGAGCGGAGCGGGTCGTTGCGGTCGAGTCGGCGGGCGAAGGCGAGGGTGGGTTGGTAGTTCATCATTCAATTGCCTCGATGAGTTTGTCTGGATTCTGTTTGATGTGAAAAACATAGTGGATAATGA
>SCUG01000644.1 GCA_004297645.1 Saprospiraceae bacterium
TCAATGCTATAAGCCATAGCGTTCGATTAAGGCTGATTCGATTTTATCCCAGGAAACCGTTTTTGCCTTGCCATTGGCGATGGAAGCAGAGCGACTTTCAATTTCTGCACGATGTACGTTTGTAAACTCAAACTCTTGTCCTTCCGCTTCTTTGGCGATAGTGCCGAGGATTTCCTGCACGAGCCTTATTCTGGCGGCGATGCTGAGTTTGGATATTTCTACCAGTAGTTCAGCCATGGTACTTGGATTTTTTTCAAAATTACAAGAATAAACACCTGCTTGTCAGTTTTTCGCTGGCGGCATCCCCGAAGGGGCAAGCAGGCTTCTCAGGATTTCAAAGCGGATGCATCAGGCTGTTTGGGATTTCAAAGGCTGTTTGAGATTTACCCATACTACCCAAGCGCCTCAACCGATGGTTGCCGGTAGCTGACGTAAATATCCTCCGGCGCAACGCCCATTTCAACCAATTCAATCTCGATGCCGGCATCCGTGCGGTTTTGCCGCACCCAGACTTTTCCGTCCCGAATATCGAAATGGAAAATGGCGTAGTGGAAATAACGGTCGTCCTTCCAGCCCATGCGCACCAATTGATAGTGGTGGTTCTTTTCATCTGCAATGACCTGGTGCTCGGCATCTTCCCAATTGACGGGCTTGATGGCGGCGTATTCTTCCAGCAATTGCCGGATGATTTTTTGATATTTCAGAATCTTTCCCATTGCACGATTTTTTTGTTCAACTGGTCAAAAATAAGAAGATTGAGTTGAAAATGCGACAAAGCTTCCTGAACAATGATGGTCTCGAACAAACTTTGCCTGGCTTTTTGCGGAATTGCCAGCCAGACTTCCCGCTCGATTTTCTCTTTCATCAAAGCCAAACGGTAAACAAGTACTTGTCCCAATGCTTCATAGAACTTGTTGATGCGGTCGGTTCTTCCAAACGACTTGATTTCAATGGCAATTTTCCGGTTCCCTTTTTGCGCCCCAACAAACCTCTCAATGCCCAGGTCAACGAATAAATCCATGTCCGGCAGGGAAATGGTCATCGGGTCATGCGTGATTCATCTTCCAGGGCATTTCTGACGGCAGCGTGATGAGTGTCCCTTCTTGGCATGGCTCTTAGTTTTGAGTGATTGTCTATTGGGTGGAGTCACATTTTGTGATGCCACTTCCCGCTGTCGCAAGGCGTTCTAAGAATAACTCCCCGCCTGCCGACTTTTCGAGGGTGGAAATGGGATTAGCGGGTTGAACCAGGATTTTCAGGATTTTCAAGGATAGTTTGGCTTCCCCGCTTCGCCTGTCCGTTGGCGTAAAGGTGTCCCCAAAATACCCCCGTCTGCCGATTTTTAGAGGGTGGGAATGGGGTTATAGGATTTCAAGCTGCCAGCCCCTTTAACTGCACTTCAATTCTGAAATTATACTTTTGAACGCCAGGTTTTGTCCATTTGACATTTGCTATTCAACTTTAGCCATCCGAGTAATCGGGATGCAGCCAGAACCAAATAGGCTTAGTACAAATAGTGAGGGCAATGAATT
>SCUG01000645.1 GCA_004297645.1 Saprospiraceae bacterium
GGTTCTGCTGCTCGATGAACAGGGAATCTATTTCTTTTTGGGTCTCTAAAGAATCTATCAGGCGGCTGCGCCGCTCCGAAATATAAAGGGCTTTGGCCTTTTCGGACGATACGGTTTTTATCTCCTGCTGTTTTTTGGAGATTTCCTCCTCGACGAGTGCTTTTTCCTGTTGAAGTGTGACCTGCCTCTCGGTCAGCTCCATTTTGTCCTGGCGGAGTACATCGCGCTCGGTGGTCAATTTTTCCTGCCCATTCGACAAGGTGTTAATTTCTTGCAGCAGGCGGTTTTTTTCCAGCTCCAGTGCACGTTTTTCGCGTTCGAGGCGAGTCTTCAACACATCATACTGCGCCTGCATTTCATTGATGCTGTGCCTGCCTTTTTTGCTAAAATAGGCGAAAGCCTCCTGCACGATTTGAAGTGCCATGTCCTCGTCGCCGTTTTTTATGGCGAGGCGGCTGCGCTCGTCCACGGTCTGAATAAGGAGGCCGGCGTCGTTGGCCTTCATCGCAAATTCGATGGCGCTTTTGAGCCACACGTCCTCGTTGCGGTCGTTCTGGGTACGCTCATATCCTTTGGCGGTAAGGTAGGCCGACTCGGCCGCCATGCCATCGTTATTCAGTTCTACGGCTTTTTGATGGGCAGCTTTGCTGAAAACGACGGAGCGCCGGGCATCGTTTTTCAGCAGCAACCCGGCCAACTGATAACTGATGGCCATTTTTTCCTGGCTTGTCTCTGCTTCCTTCAGTTGCTGCTCCAATTCCGCCACCGTTTGGCCGGAGGCCAAAACAGAAAGACAAAAAAGGAGTGCTGTCAGAAAAATTCGCATCATGGGGAAATGGCATTTTCTCACCTAAATAAAGGCCGTCATTCACTAAATAACGGCGGCTGCGCCGAACTGCAAAGATGAGATAATGCCCCCACATAGGCAGTTGGCAGGGGAAATAATCGTTCCGCCGGCGGCCCCGAAAAACTTTTCTTTTACCCTCTGAAAAAAGTCATTCCATTTTCTAAGCTAAAATACCTGAGGAGTACACAAAAATTGATAAGTTCACGCCTCGATTTTCCGGAATCGTCTTCTTTTTCACCACTTTATTCGTGATTTTCTCCATGATAAAAAACGGGGAAGGGAGGAGCAAACACAGTGCATCCCCATGGGGGTGAATAACTAACCAACACACAACAATTATGATCTACGACACAAAAAACATCAGAAATGTAGTCTTGCTGGGGCACCCAGGCTGTGGTAAAACGACCTTAGCAGAAACGATGCTTTTCGAAGCGGGTGCCATTTCCCGGCGCGGTTCCGTGCTGGAAAAAAATACGGTGTCAGATTACACGGACATCGAGCAGGAACGAGGCAATACCATTTTTGCTACCCCCATGCAAAACGAATGGAGGGGCAACAAAATCAATATCTTCGATACACCCGGTTTTGACGATTTCATCGGCGAAGTAGTGTCTTCCCTGAAAGTTTCCGACACGGCGTTGATGTTGCTCAATGCAAAGAGCGGCGTGGAAGTGGGCACCGAATTGCTTTGGGAATATGTGGAAGAATTCAATACCCCGGCGCTCTTTGTAGTGAATCAACTCGACCACGAGAAAGCCGATTACGATACGACGGTGGAGCAAGCCAATGCACGTTTCGGCGGCAAGATATTGCCAGTTCAATATCCGTTGAATTCCGGCCCGGGGTTCAACACCATCGTGGATGCCCTGCGCATGACCATGTATGTGTTTCCACCCAATGGCGGCAAGCCAGAAAAAAAAGAAATTCCTGAGTCGGAAAAAAGCCGCGCTATGGCCATGCACAATACCTTGGTAGAAGCTGCCGCTGAAAACGATGAAGAACTCATGGAGCGTTTCTTTGAAAAAGGCACCCTCTCCGAAGCAGACTTGGCATACGGCCTTCGCGTAGCCATCGCCAAAAGGGCCAGCTACCCCTTGTTTTGCTGTTCGGCCATCAACAATATGGGCAGCGGCCGCATCATGGGTTTCATCAACGATGTATGCCCTTCTCCGGGGGAGCGTTCTGAAGCACCGTTGGTGGATGGGAGCACTCTGAAATGCGACGCCGGCGCAAGCCCCACTATTTTTATTTTCAAAACCCACAATGAGCCGCGGGTCGGCAACCTGTCCTATTTTAAAGTTTATTCCGGCACCCTCAAGGTTGGCGATGAACTTGTAAATGCGGAAAACAGAACTTCGGAGCGCTTCGGCCAATTGTATGTGGCAAATGGAAAAGTTCGGGAGCCAGTGGATGGGCTGCGTGCCGGAGATATTGGTTGTACCGTGAAACTCAAGAATTCTCACACCAACCAAACCCTCAATACAAAAGGAGAAAGCCGGGAGATAAAACCCATCCCTTTTCCCAATTCCCGGCTCGAAGTAGCCGTGCATCCACCGAGTAAAAACGACATGGAAAAGCTGATAAAAGCGCTGCACTCCATCGCTGAGGAAGACCCCACGCTAACCGTGATGCACGCCAAAGCGCTGAAGCAAACCCTGCTTTACGGCCAGGGACAGCTCCAGCTCGAGCTGGTAAAATCCCGCGTCAAATCGGACTTTGGCGTGGACATGGAATTTGAGCGGCCCCGCATTCCCTACCGCGAGACTATCACCAGAGAGTCCAATGAAATGTACCGTCACAAAAAGCAATCTGGCGGTGCCGGGCAGTTTGCCGAAGTGCACATGCGCATAGAGCCTTATTACGAGGGTATGCCAGATCCAAAGGGCCTCACCGTGCGAAGCAGGGATATTGATGACCTTCCCTGGGGTGGAAAATTAGCCTTCTTTTGGTGCATCGTGGGAGGCTCCATCGACACTCGTTTCTCCAATGCCATCAAAAAAGGTGTATTGCAGAAAATGGAAGAAGGCCCGCTCACCGGCTCTAACTGCCAGGACATCAGGGTCTCCATTTACGATGGGAAAATGCACCCGGTTGATTCCAACGATATGGCCTTCATGGTCGCCAGTGTGCAGGCTTTCAAAGCCAATTTCAGCAAAGCCAACCCGCAAATTCTGGAACCCATTTACGACGTAGAAATCCTCTGCTCAGACGAAGTGATGGGCGAAGTGATGGGCGACCTGCAAACCCGCCGGGCCATTATCATGGGCATGGGTGCAGAAGGCCATTATCAGAAAATCATGGCGAGGGTGCCGCTGGCGGAAATGTACCAATACTCGTCCACCCTGCGCTCTATTTCACAGGGCCGCGCCAAGTTTTCCCGGACGTTCGCCGAATATGCGGCTGTGCCGGGAGAAATTCAGAAAGACCTGATCGCCGGGTACAAAGACCAAGACGACGAATAAAAAAACTAAGGAACGTGCGCAAAATTAGATGTGTGTTTTTTTTTGAGGCCGCCGGAGGCGGCTTCAAAAAAAACATCTTATTTCGAACACGTTACTAAGCCGTTAGCTGTTGGCACCTGCCGGTGGCTAACGGCTTTTTCTCAGGTATTTTTTGAGTTGAAACAACAACCCGTCCGAGAAGCTCTTGTACGGGCGTTTTAGCAAAAGTACAACGCCCATGCAGCCTGCCCATCCTGCCATTACCGCAAAAGAAAGGCCTCCGAAGCGCGTGAATCCCCGGAAGTTGTGCATGTTCAATTGCAAAAGTTCGTACATCACAAAATCGGCCAGGATGTAAGCGCTGTTTATCCAGAACAACACAAGCATCACCCGGATGAGCCGCCGCAACTGCAACACTTCGTGCAGCGGCCAACCCGGCTCTGTGTGCCGCAACGAGCCAACCTTGTACCGAAGATACCGGTAGGCTCCGAAGAGGTAGCCGTAAAAGGTGGCGATGTAAAACCCCATTTCCAGTCCTCCGTAAAACGGAGAGTAGAATTTGCGGCCAACCGTCTGCCGGAAGGCAGTGCTGGCCAGCGTGAAAAGAAGTAGGAAATACAAGAACTGCCCCACCGGAAGGAGGAAGTGTTTCACATCCGATGCCACGAATTTATAGGCAGGGAAAAGCCTGAGTTTTATGGAGAAAAACAAGAGCATGCCCAATGACAAGGTGAAATATACCGGCAAGAACAAATACTGCGGCTGCTCCCGGTAAATGTCTTGCAACACCAGCACCTCGTGGGCGGCGGTGAGGGCAAAGGCAAATTGCCAGGTGGCAAAAAAATAGTCCGCCCGTTTGTTGTCATTTTTGCGCAGCAAAAAGAAAATACCCACCACGACATTTAGCAGAATGCAGGCGGAAAGTAAAAGGAATGAAACTGTGCCGAGAGGTCCGAGGTAAATTTTCATGTTGAGGGACAAAGATAAGAGCTTGCTGGGATTTTGAGTTTCGACGGGAAAAGGGTCATTTTTCTACCGGGTAGCGGGGTCGTTTGGTAAGAGGCTGCCATGTTTTCAACCCTGCCTGCCGGCAAGCATGTTAGCCTCATCAATAAAGAGGCGTTTTTTTCACCGGAAGCAAAATCCGGAACAAGCGCTAAAGCTGCCTCATCGTAAGGTGCTAAAATAGGAGGGGAATTGAGCTATATTTACCCCCTCAAGAATATCTATCGCATGGCCAAAAACAATCTCAAAGCCCGGCTCATTTTGTACCACAGGGGGAACATCCTGTTGTTGCGGCAGAAAAAGAACCTCGGCGGCAACTACACCCTCGTCGGTGGCACCGTCGAGGGTATGGAATTCGCCATTCATGCGCTGATACGGGAGACGGAAGAAGAGGCGGGCATCTTGTTGAAGAAGAAAGATTTGCAGCTTGTGCACGTGTTGCACAAGCGCACTAAAAACAAGGAACACCGCATCACGCTTTACTTCAAAGCCAACTTTTGGGAAGGGGAGTTAAAGATAGGAGAGCCGGAGAAATTCAAGGGCGTTGTGTGGTTTTCGCTGAACAACCTGCCCGCAAATTTGTCGGAAACGGTACGGCATGTACTCCAGGAATACCGCGATGGGCAGATGTATTCGGAGTTCAAAAATAAAGGGCTGGAGTACCTGCCTAAAAAAAAGGCCGCCGAATGAATCCGGCAGCCTTTTTTTATCAACGACAGAACTCAATTCAATTATTGGCTCTTTTGGTTGGACGAAGATTTTTTATCACCCGCACAGCATGCATTTTTATCCTTGCCAGCGCAGCATG
>SCUG01000646.1 GCA_004297645.1 Saprospiraceae bacterium
CCCCAGCACAACTGGCGCTGTCTGAGCTGAGCATGGCAATGAGGGCTGGCGCTTCGTTCACCAAAACAGTGCCCGTGGCTGTGCATCCGAGCGAATCGGTAATCGTTACATGATAGGCACCGGCGGTAAGATTAGCCGCCATTGCCGAAGTACTTTGAGCGGGGTCGTCCCAGAGGTAGGTAAAACTATTGGGGTCGTTATTTACAAAAGTCACTTTGGCGGAACCGTTGCTTCCGCCAAAGCAGGAAACGTCTGCGGTGGCTAACACAAATTCATGCGGCGCAACTGCTTCCACAATAACAGAATCGGTGATGGTGCAGCCTTTTGCATCGGTAACCGTCACGAAATAAAAACCTGATGCCAACCCAATGGCTGATTCCGAAGTTGAACCATTGTTGTCGCTCCATAAATATGCGTATGGGCCGGTGCCGCCTGTGACGGTCACGGAGGCAGAGCCATTGGTGCCACCTGAACATACCGGGCTGGCGGTCGAAAAGGTCAACGTAAGTCCAGTTGTATTTTCTACGGTCACGGAATCAGTGCCCACGCATCCCAGCGAGTCGTTTACAATAACAGCATAGGTACCGGTGGCGAGATTCATGGCAGTTTCAGTGGTTTGCAAACCGGTGTCGCTCCATGTATAATTATAAGGTGGCGTTCCGCCAATGATGCTGGTGACGCTTGCGGTGCCGCCATTCCCATTAGCACATAAAACGGGAGTAGCTACAGTGGAAATTTGCAAACTAACCCCAGGATTCACTTGTATGCTGTCTGACCCGTAGCATCCGTTGCCGTCAATGACGGTGACAAAATAATGGCCGGGGGCCAAACCGGTGATGGAAGAAGTTGTTTGCCCGAAGGGGTCGCTCCACTGGTAGGAATATGCCGGCTGACCACCACTCACATTGGCCACCGTAGCAATTCCATCATTTGCCCCAAGGCAAGATTCGGGGACCGCTTCCAAAGTTAATCCGAGTGGTGGCCCTGATGCTACCGCTATTGAATCAAAGGCAGCGCAACCATTTGCATCCGTCACGGTGACGTAATACTGGCCCGGTGCCAATCCATTAATGATAGAGGTGGTTTGCCCAAGTGAGTCGTTCCAAGAGTACGTATATGGCGGTTGGCCACCGCTAACATTTGCCACAGTTGCACTGCCATTATCCGCACCCAGGCAAGATTCGGCAGCAGATTCAAGGGATAAGCTGAGGGTTGGCCCCGGAGCTACCGTAATCGAGTCAGAGGCGGAGCAACCGTTGACGTCCGTCATGGTGACGTAATAGGTACCTGAGGTTATGTTCACCGGATTCGGGACATTTCCCACATTGGGCACCCAATCAAATTGGTAAGGTGGATTGCCGCCATTGAAAGTTATGTGGATGCTTCCATCCGATGCATTCAAGCAAGATGGCGAAAGGCTATTTAAACTATCAATAAAAACAGTGGTTTGGATGGAAATCAGCACCATGTTGGAAACGCCTTGGAAATCAGTGCAGCCGTGCCGCCTCGAAAGGCGAATGAACCAGGTGTTCACCAGGATGGAGTCGGGGTCAAACTCCACTGACCCGGCGCCCGGAATCACCACCCAATCCGGGTTGGCAGGCGTGTACGGCGTGCCGGTAATGCTCGCTATCCATTGGTATTCGAGAGTACCACTGCCGCCAGAGGGCAGGGCCACATTTTCCAAAATGTCAGGGTTAAAAGGAGCAGTACAATTTGATTGGTTGAACCCGATTTCACCGCCATCAATCAGGTTGTCGCAGCAAATGGCTTCCTTTACTACAATGTTGCTTTCGCCAACATAGTTGGTGCATCCCTGCCGCCTGGCACAGCGCCTGAAATAGGTAGTTACTGTAATTGGGGCCGGGTCGTATTCCGGGTTGTTGGTGTTTGGAATGGGCGTCCATTGTGCCAATGGCTGGTTGGGGTCGTCTGTGGTAAAAATCCAGACAAACTCAAGGCTTCCAGTACCGCCTGCTGGCAGGGAAACATTAGTAATCAGCCCTGGGTCCCATTCGGGATTTGGGCAGCCGTACTCGTCGCCTGCGACTACTCCTCCATTGATGACATTATCGCAGGCGAGGCAGACGGAATAAGGCTCTCCATTAGCATCGTAAAGAATCTCTGTTGGCTCATACTCAGTAAAAGCCATTGCGGAAAGGCTCCAAAATTGAGCAAGTATGAACAGGAATACCTTCCCGCCAAAAAATGTCCAAAGACTTTTTTTGCAGAAGTTTGGGGTAAAACATGCCCCGTTCGGGCACCTCATCGGTTGGTGTATCGGTCTCATAGTTATTTTTTCAGTACATAGATTTTAGAAAATGGCGGGACGAAACGACGCCTTGTAATTCGCCATTAGCAATTCAGTACGAACGGAAATAGGAAGGGAAATGAAAGCAAAAATTTGTTGCAAAGCGGACTCTAATCTTCGAAGGGTTTGTTCCGG
>SCUG01000647.1 GCA_004297645.1 Saprospiraceae bacterium
TAACTCATGTAATTAGTGCGCAGGTCTTTGATTTTCCCGTCTAATTTGCCGTAGGCAATCATGGAGCCACTGAAAGTGATGGCACCAACGCCAATGCCAAGGTAAGCCACCAGCAGGAATCCTACATCGGTGGAGCTGCTGCTGAACAACCCCATAGAGGCGATGATAGCTGAACAGGCACCACCGGTTCCGTTAAAAAAGGAAACCATCTGCGGCATGGCCGTCATTTTTACCTTGACTGCCATGTAGTACCCAACCAAGCTGCCAACGATGAGGCCAGCGGCTATCCAGCCAAAATTGCCGATGCCTTGTCCTGCTTCGTTTTTTTCGAACAAAATGGTGCCGAGCATAGCGAGAAGCATGCCGGCACCGGCAATGTAATTACCGCGGCGGGCAGTATCGGGGCTGCTCAACTTTTTCAGTCCAATGATGAAGGTCACGCAGCCGATTATATAAAAGAGTTCAAGCAGAAATTCTGACATTGTCTTGAATGATGAATGATGAACGATAAGCGATGAATGCTACATGATGAATGCGAGCGAGGAGGTTCATCATGTAGCATTCATCAGTGATTTTTATTTTTTCTTTTTGAACATCGCCAGCATCCGGCCTGTGACAGCAAAGCCGCCAACGACGTTCAGGGTGCCGAGTACTACGGCCAAAAAGCCGAGGCTCAGCGATAAATAATCATCTGGAGCAGCATGCCCTATTGCGATGATAGAACCCATGATGACAACGCCCGAAATGGCATTCGACCCCGACATAAGTGGAGTGTGCAGCACGGCCGGCACGTTGGCGATGACCTCTTCGCCCAGATAAATAGCCAGGATGACGAGAAATATCATCTCTTGGTTTTCAAGAAAAAAGGATGTTATTGATGCCATGATAATTTGTTTAAACCAATGGTATTATTTCATGAAGGATTTCAGACGCTCGCTGACCACCTGCCCGTCGTGGGAGATGCAACAAGCAGCGACGATGTCGTCCCCGAAGTTGAGCTTGAGTTCGCCTTTGTCCACGATGAGTTTAAGGAAGTTTAGTACGTTTTTGCTGAACATGGCGCTCGCGTCTCTCGGCATGGTTGATGGCAGGTTGCTGGCACCGATGATGGTAACGCCATTGTGCGAAATGGTTTTGTCGTTCTCACCTACTTCGCAGTTGCCACCAGTAGAGGCGGCCAAATCCACGATGACCGACCCCGGCCTCATAGCTTCCACGGTAGCTTGGTGAATGATAAGCGGCGCCTTGCGCCCGGGAATCTGCGCGGTACAAATGATGACGTCGGATTGCATGGCGTGATTGTGAACGGCTTCCGCCTGACGTTTTAAGTACTCCTCTGTTTGCTCCACGGCGTAACCGCCTGCGGCGGCATTTTCGGTGGCGCCTTCCACTTCCACGAAGCGGGCACCGAGGCTCATGACTTCCTCTTTGGCGGCGGTGCGAACGTCAAAGGCTTCCACGACGGCACCCAGCCGTTTGGCGGTGGCGATGGCCTGCAATCCGGCTACTCCGGCACCGATGACGAGCACTTTGGCAGGCTTAATAGTACCGGCCGCCGTCATAAACATCGGGTAGAAACTGGGCAGATGGGTGGCGGCGAGCAGCACGGCTTTGTAGCCTGCCACGGTGGCCATCGAGGACAATACGTCCATTGCCTGCCCCCGTGTGGAACGCGGAATGAGGTCGAGGCTGAATGCGCTGACTTTAGCGGCGTGTAGCGGGTTCACCGAATTGGGGTTGCTCAGGGCATTGAACTGCCCCACAAGCACCTGCCCTGCCGTGAGTTTTTTGGATTGTGCCTCGTTGAGCGGATTGATTTTAGCCAATATATTGGCTTGTTTGAACACGGTGGCATTATCGGCCAACACTGCGCCCTGCCCGGTGTATTCGGCATCGGTGATGAAAGCGCTGTCGCCAGCGCCTTTTTCAACGAGAATCTGAGCGATGCCCAATTTATTTAAAGCAGCAAGCGTGTCGGGGGTAACGGCTACCCGGTTTTCAGCACTGTCTTCTTTAAGAATCCCTAGAATCATGGTATAGGTTTCGTTTCAATAAATAAACTTACAAAAAGGGCCGTTTGGAAATTTCGCAGCGAATTTCCGGGAAAGCCACGGGCTTTGGAGAGCCGCCGGTCGAAGTGTTTTTCCAAACGAGGGGCGAAAATACAGTTTTGAAGAATATGGCGAAGGGGGGAGTGAAAAAAATCATGCTGAGTGCTCTGGTTTTAGCTTGAAAATCATCAGGATTCACCCTGAGAAACAGTTTTGGAAACATGAATGAATAACTTTGCTTCAGTCCCGGCTATTCGGTCATTAATTTCATAAACCAGCGTGCTATGAAAAAAATGTACCCCCAACCTCTTCTTCTTCGGTGCATTTTCTACCTTTGTTCGCACACAACAACAAGCCCACACAGGCCCACCCATAGAAAGCTGCCTTTTCGAAGTATTCGATAGCGGCTATTATAAGCATCTAAAGTCCGGCAATCCTTTTTAACTTCAGCGGTTGAATTATGACCGTGGCAAAGCGTGGTATTATGACAGGTCTGTCCGCAGCAAAGTTGGCTGCCGGTTATTCTGCCATTAGCCTGCCCAGCCTTGAAAATAGCGAAATGCTGGAGATTAGGAAAAGTGCATCACCCGAAACGAAACTGGTACCCTCAAATGTTTTTAGATTCGAAACACCGGAAAAGCGCTCTACTTTTATTCCGGCAAAGTATTTAAGCGGCGGTTGAATGAACATTTGAGGCGGAGCACATATTGAGTTGTTCAGGAAGTCTGGAGTTAAACCAACTGACCTCCTACACCTTCCACACCTCATTGCTCCAAGACAGAAATTGAATTACGGCAGAATACTCAGCCACACCGCCCAATTGTAATCCCCTGGCATAGCTTCCTATGGAAGCATCTTTTAAATTTCTTAGTTTTTTAACCAGTAACATTCACCACAATATGAATTGTAAAGCTACCCTCACAGCTTTTTTGGTGACTTCTTGGTTTTTGGCCACGGGCCAAAACTATCTCATGAACGCCACCACTACCAGCGTTACGGATTGCAACGGGTTTTTCATGGACAGTGGCGGCGGAGCCGGAGCATACGGCCCCAATGAAAATTTTACCACCACTATTTGTCCCGATGGCTCCACGGGTAATCACACGCAGCTCGTGTTCAGCGGAACGCAGATAGGCGCCGGCGACGAGCTTTGCTTTTTTGACGGCCCAAATGCAGCAGCCCCTTCGCTTGGTTGCGCCGCCGACTTCGGCGGCGCTGCGGCATTCATCATCCAGGCTACCGCCGCCAACCCCTCCGGCTGCCTCACCCTTACATTTAACTCCGACGGTGCAGACCAAGCCGCAGGGTGGAGCGCTGACATCAACTGCATCCCGGCCTGCCAGCTCATTGAGGCGGTGCTCGATTCTACTGCCCCCGCTCTGCTGCCGGTGGATACTGGCTGGATAGACATTTGCCCCGGCGACCGCGTCTTTTTCTGGGGCAAGGGCAATTATCCGCAAAACGGTGTGGTGTATAACCATTCCGACCTCACCAGTGATTTTGAATGGGATTTCGGCGATGGCAACATCACCTTCGGACCCAATGTGTCGCATACTTTCGATGAGCCGGGCGGCTATGTGGTGCAATTGACCATCACCGACCAACTCGGCTGCAAAAACACCAATTTCCTCAGCCAGCGAATAAGGGTGGCCCCGCGGCCGCATTTCGCCCTCGGCGATTACCCCGCACAAATTTGTTCCGGCGACACCGTCCACCTCAACGCTATGGTAAATAATATAGACTCAGTGCACACCGTGTTGGTCTTGCCGGCCGAAGAAGGTTTTCAGACACAGGGCGTGCGTTCCGACTCGCTGCCCCTGCCCGACGGCAATGGCTCATCTTATGAAACTACCATCACCTTTACCGATTTTTCGCCAGGGCAAATATTGAACAACATCAACGACCTGCTCGGCATTTTCGTGAATATGGAGCACTCCTGGATGCGCGACCTCCAAATCCGCCTCACCTGCCCCAACGGGCAAACCGCCATCTTGCACAATCACCCCGGACAAACTGGCGGAGAGGTATTTCTCGGCAACCCCTACGAGGCCGACGAGGGATTCCCTACCCCCGTGCCAGGCGTGGGATACGACTACGGTTGGGCACCCAACCCCGATTACAATTACACCTGGATTCAATACGCCAATACCTTTTTGCCCAGCACCCTGCCACCAGGCACCTACAATTCGTATCAGTCGCTCAACAACTTTCTCGGATGCCCTCTCAATGGCGAATGGACCATCACAGTCACCGACCTCTGGCCCATTGACAATGGCTATATCTTTTCATGGGCCATAGATTTCGACCCGAATCTCTACCCGAACATCGAAACATTCTCGCCCTCGCTCGATAGCTGGTCGTGGAATTACCATCCCTCAGTTTATTATTCCACAGCCGACTCCATCTCCGGCTCGCCGGTTAATGCAGGGGAAGTGGCTTACACGTTTACGGTGACGGATGAATTCGGCTGCCCATGGGATACCACGGTGGACATCCAGGTGCTGCCTATTACCCATCCCGATTGCCACAGTTGCGCCGAATTACTGACGGCCGTGCCCGACACCACGGTTTGTCTTGAAGAACCCGTTTTGATGGACGCCGGTGGTACAGGCATCGCCAGCGCTGAGGTTACGTTTGAATCGTACGACGATTACGCAATCGGCGCCGGCAATCACCCACCGGCCAACCCTTACTACGCTGTCATTCAGGTAAATTCTATCAATCCCTCCACGGTTACAGATGTTTTCACCGACATCTCCTCCGTCTGTCTTGATTTGGAAACGGACTTCGATTCTGATATTCAATTGTTCCTGAAAGCTCCTGACGGCAAACTGCTCATGCTTTCCACCAACAATGGAGGCGGAGGCGACAATTACACGCAGACATGCTTTACCCCTTCGGCAACGATTCCCATTGTCGCTGGTAGCCCACCGTTTACCGGCAATTTTATTCCCGAAGGGAACTGGACGGTGCTTAATGGTGCTCCCATCAATGGCAACTGGAGCCTGCGGGTTTCCGACTCTTTCGGTTTGAATACCTTTGGCAACCTCAACTGGTGGAGCATCGCCTTCAATTCCACCAACAACATCACCTACAACTGGTCCCCTGCGGTGGGGTTGTCGTGCAGCGACTGCCCCAACCCCACGGCCACCCCGTCCTCGGATATGATTTACACCGTGTCGTCCAGCGACAGCTACGGTTGCACTTCGTCGGACACCATTCAACTCGGAATACTTTATAGCTACCCCGCCCCGGACGTGACCTGCTTACAGCAGCCCGGCGGCGAGATTTTGGTGAATTGGAACGATGTGGCGGCTGGTGGCAACTATCTCGTCAACGTGAACAACAGCGGCTGGCAGGCCCCGAACAACGGCAACCTCTCCCACATCGTTAGTGGCCTTATCAATGGCGATTCGGTGGACATTCAGGTGGAAGTGGATGCGGGCGGTGCAGCCTGTATGCTCGGAGTTGGCACGTCTTCCTGTATCTATCAACTCTGCCCGATAACGGCTTCTATCATCACGCCCGGCCCCTTTGCCGTATCGTGTGCGGGCAATTGCGATGAAAGCTTGGAAATTGAAGTGTTGAATTCGGTGGGCGTACTCAGTTTCGACATCACAAACCAGACCACGGGAAGTACGACGAGCCAGGGCAACGGTCTTTTGTCGAACCTCTGCCCCGGCACCTATGAGGTCATCGTCGTTGATGACGCGGGTTGCAGCGATACCGTCAATTTTACGGTGGCCGAACCCGCATCCTTAAATATCTCTGCGCAGCAGGACAGCCCCGTGAGTTGCAACGGCGGCATGGACGGCTGCGCCTCGGCGCTCGCCTCGGGTGGCGTAGGAGTGATCACCTATGTTTGGGGGAACCCCAACATGTCGCTGGGAGCCAGCATCTGCACATTGCCCGCAGGGCCAATGACGGTGACTGCTACCGACGAAAATGGTTGCCAGGCTGCGGCGGCGCTCGACATCACCGAGCCGCCGGCCATTGCACTTGATTTGGCACAAACCAATGTGAGTTGTTTTGGCGGAGCCAATGGCGCTGCCACGGTCACTCCTTCTGGCGGGGTGGGCAATTTCACCTTCCAATGGAGCGGTGGCAACACGCCAAACCTCCCCACTACGGGCGGGTTGGCGATTGGCAATTACACTGTTCTGGTGGAAGACGGCAACGGCTGCCAGGCCACCGGCAATGTCACCATCGGCCAACCGTCCACTGCCGTGCAGGTTTCCGTCCTGCAAACTTTTACCAGTTGTTTTGGTGAAAATATGGGCGCTGCCACGGCGAATGCGACCGGCGGTGCTGGCAATTACACCTACCAGTGGTCGCCCTCCAATCAAACGACTCAAACGGCCACCGGCCTGATGCCCATCGCATACTCGGTGGTGGCTGCCGATGGCAATGGCTGTACAGCTTCTGCTACGCTGGATATTCAGCAATGGGACGATTTTGTCATCTCCATCATCGCCAATCCGCCCGCTTGCCACGGCACCTTCGACGGGCAAATGGCCGTAAATGTGGTAACGGGTGGCAACGGTGTGTACGGCTTCGAATGGAGCACCGGCTCCACGGCGGCCCTCATCACCGGTCTGGCCGGGGGCATCAGCTACACCGTGACTGTTACCGACAGCCAGGGCTGCACCGGCGAGAAGTCGCGCTTCTTGGACGACCCTGCCGCCATCATGGTGCAGACCTCCGCCACAGATGCTCTTTGCAGCACCTCCGCCGATGGCACGGCCACCGTTGATGCCGTGCTCAATGCGCAGGGAAGTGTGCAGTATCAGTGGGATGCGGCGGCACTGAATCAAACCACCGCCGTGGCTGTTGGCCTTGGAGCGGGCACTTATAATGTATTGGTGACCGATACGGCTGGCTGCACCGGCGCAGGCACCGCCACCATTTCGGAACCACTGCCCATGCTCGCCAATTTCACCATTGTTGCCAACGAATGTTATGGGTATAGCCATGGCGCCCTTGATGTTGATGTTTCGGGAGGTGCCGGGGGCTATATTTACCTTTGGTCGAATGGGGCGGCTACGTCCAAATTGACAGACCTGCCGGGCGGCGTGTACGTCGTGACCATCACCGACGCCAACGGATGCGAAAAAATAGACTCCGCTTCGGTGACCGAACCAGCGGCGCTCGATGCCGCCATCACCGCTACCGATGCCTCTTGTTTCGGCGATGAGGACGGCTCCATCACCATCTCGCCTCAAGGCGGAACCCCGCCTTTTACTTACAGCCTCGACGGGGCGAATTTTTACGGCTCAAGCACCCTGATAGCATTGATGGCCGGCGTTTACCCGGTTTACATAAAAGACGGCGGGGGCTGCATTTTTACAAGTCAGGCCACCGTGAACGAACCGCCGGAGATGTCCGTGCAGATTCTCGCCGCTGGCAATGACGTGCAGGAGGTCATGGTGGATTTCGGCAACACCGTGCCATTGGATGCCGTCGTGACGAACGGTATTGGCGCCATTCAGTACACCTGGGATGCCGCCTATTGCGGTACCCTGACCTGCGATACGCTTTCCGATTGCGACGGCACGCTGTTTTGTGACAACCCCCTATCCACGCCGGACTACACCAACGACTATTGGGTGCTCGCCGTGGACGACAACGGCTGCGAGGCGCAGGACCACCTGCAAATCCACGTGAAAAAAGAGCGCCGGGTACTGGTGCCCACGGGCTTCACCCCCAACGGCGACGGCGTCAACGACCTGCTCACCGTACATGGCAAGCCGGGCACCATGATTATGCTGTTCCAGGTCTTCGACCGCTGGGGAGAGTTGCTCTTCGAGCAATTCGACTTCCCCATCAACGACCTGACGATGGGCTGGGACGGAACCTTCAAAACCCGCGATATGCCCGCCGGTGTCTATGTCTGGTACCTCGAAGCCCAATACGACGATGGCATGGTGGAGAGCTTTAAGGGGGAAACGACGCTTTTGAGGTGAGGGGTGAAAGTTATTTAGACTTTGAACACTCCAAACCCAGCCATTGAGTTGCATTGGTTAAGTAGTTGGTTGTCCAAAGGTAAACTACTGGGCACTTTCGAAATTTACTTCCTAACCACCAAGTCGCTAAGAACACAAAGATTCGAAAGCCATAATCTTATAAAAACCTCTTTGTGCTCTTTGCACCTTCGTGGTTGAGAGAGTCCAGTAGCTTAGCCCAGGGGTACTTTTTTGCACTTTTGAATGAAGGGAAGGTGTTTTCCAAAAGTGCAAAAAAGTCAAAACGAGATGCCTAACTCATTGGACGTGATTTCAATTTTTTACGCTATGAAAGATTTTTCAAGGGGCTTTTTGTCCAAAGTCTAAAAGTTATAAATTATGAGGCGTGCCCGAAGTTTATCGTTTGGGGTCTAAAGTCCAATGTCTTTTTGGAAGGTGGGCGGCAAAGGAGAGATTTGGCGGAGGGAATTTTGGTGGCATTCTTATTCAGCGCTACTTTTGGTACCCGGCGATGGGCCGGGTGATTCTTGAAAATTTTTAGACGTGATATTTCGATGAAGCATTTGCATGAATTACTGATAATTTTAGCGGCTACTTTTCTGCTGCTTCCAGGCTGCCAGAACGACGAGGCCAATAAACTCCTGATCGGTATTTGGCGCGGCGTGGAATGGCGGGTGGAAGGCAAAGCCACCCAACGCGACGTGCAGTCCGTGACTTTTATGTTTGAGGAAAACGGTACCTATGCCGCTACCTTCGGCACACAACAGGAGGCGGGCACCTACCGGCTCGAAGGCAACAAGCTCTACACCAACGCCCAGGGGCAGGTGCAGAAAATGGTGAAACTCCCCCGGCTGACTGTCGATACATTGGTGATGGACATGAACCGGTCGGGGACGGCGGAGACGCTGGTGCTGGTGAGGAGTGAATGAGGGAAAGGGGGCAGGTTCGGTTATGAATTAATGGATCTCAGATACAGGGATGTCAACATTTTTGTGGAACTTACGAAGTTGATCTGCGCCAGCAATAGGGAAACAAGAAAACCAATCATTCACCAAAAAAACTTTGGCTCATGTAGTTTAGAGTGAAACCACTTAAAGTACAAGATAAATACAACAAATTTTGCCTCTTATCGCCGCCTTTCCCGATAGCTATCGGGAGCTCTTCGGGGGAGAGTTGGGGGCTGCGGCGCCGCCCTCAAACCCCCTTGGCTTTCACGCTAAACCTACATGAGCCTCAATTTTACAGTAATGAGATTGTTTTTCCTGTTGGTCTTATACGTTCTGACAGTCAATGCGAGTACCGGGCAGCCGGGCTTCTCCAAGTGGTTCGATTTTGGCTCCGCAGCCAACTTCCACAATATGGTTCTAAAAGGGGGCACTTTAATCATCGCAGGTACTTCCAAGGATTTGTCTGCCAATCAATGGGGGGCATTGTTTGTGAAGATGGATACCAACGGGATGGTTTTGGACTATCGGCTACACCTTGACACTATGGATGGTCAGTTCGCATTTGACCAGGGCTACCCTTTTATCACCACATCGGACGGCGGCTATCTTTTGGCAGGTAAGGTTTTCAACAGGGAGAGCTACTTTATTTATAAGCTTGATTTGAACGGCAATGTTGAATTTTTTAAAGAGTATTATGAGCCACCTGATATTTTAACCATTTTGCCCGAACAAATTATAGAAGTCGGAAATGGCTATTTAGTTTGTAACCATGCCCAGTTACAAAACGGCTCAAATGATGTGCAGATAACTAAAATCGATGATGCAGGCGAAGTAGTGTGGGAACAATTTTATGGGGAATATTCCAAAGGGGAAGTTGTGGGCAGCATATGGCAGGAGGACGAAAACACCATCGTGTTGGGCTGCTGGAAGTCAACCGACCAGTTTGTCAATCTACCTTCTCCTTTAAAGTGCGGGTCAAATTGGATTTTTGCCATTGATAGTTTGGGGAACATCAAATGGGAGTGGCAGAGCGAACCCTGTGAGGGGGACAATGTAAAAGGGCTTCACCGAACCGCAGACGGTGGCTGGATTTATGCCACCCGCCACTTAGCAGTCTTCAACCAATCGAACTGGGGGGCTGCCCCGAAGTTTGTGAAAAGGGACAGCCAGTTCAACCTCCTTTGGGAGCGGCAGGTGGCGGAGAGCTATTGGGATATGAATAAAATGATAGACCTAAAACCTACCCCGGATGGAAATTGGGTGGGGGTAGGTATATGGGTATTGCCAGAGCCCTTTAATTCACTACTGCCCGGCTATTTTTATACACCTGGCTGTTTATATAAAATTACCGAACAAGGTGACAGCCTGTGGGTGCGTTGTGACACCGTTGCTCTGGAAAACCATACCCTATTCCACCGATATGGCGGCATGGTAGTATTGCCATCTGGCAGCATTGTAGCAGCAGGCGGATTCAAAGAGGAAATATTTGGAGTGGGGGATAAGGCATGGGCGTGGGTGGTCAAAGTGGACAAACATGGGTGTTTGGAAGAGCCGTGTATCTTTACAGGAACACAGGATGTGTCGCCGGAGAAGAACAATTATATTCGGACATACCCAAATCCAGCAAAAGATATAGTGCAGGTAGAAACGAAGAATAAAATGACAACGATTAGGTTAGTAAACACTCAGGGGAAATTATTGAAAGAATGGAAACCCATGTCAGGGAAAACAGCCATAGATATTTCAGATTTAATTGAGGGAATATACTTTATGGAAATTCAGTCAGATAACAACAGAGAAATAAGAAAAATCATAAAAATTGAATGAAGCCAGCGCACAAACAGTATATGTGCAAATGTGTCCGTACAGGGCAGCTTGGCGTATGTGCAACACGTTTCCTGCTCATGAACATCCCCACCTCAAACCGCCAAACATTTCAAATCAACCGAAAACTCAGTTTTATGAAAATAAGAAGTACCATCCTTATCCTGTTTACGCTGGGCTTTGCCTTCCAGGCGGAAGCGCAGGACCCGCAATTCAGCCAGTTTTACAACTCGCCGCTCCAACTGAACCCGGCCATGGCCGGCGTTCATCCCGGCAAGTGGCGGGTCATCGCCAACTACCGGGAGCAGTGGAACAGCATCCTCGATACCCGGCCATTCCGCAGCATGAGCGCCAGCTTCGACGCCCGGTCGAAAGTCGGCCGTGGCGACTTCATCGCCTACGGCGTGACGGCGCTGCGCGACCAGGCCGGCAAGTCCAGCTACCTGCGCCAGACGGCAGATTTTACCCTGTCGTACATGAAGCAGTTGGACGGCAGCCGCTACCGGGGCTACGACCAATACCTCATCGGCGGAGTGCAGGCGGGCATTGGGCAGCATTCCATCAACTACCAAAACCTGTGGTTTTCCACCCAATTTGACAACACCACGGAGTTGGTGGACCGCACCTTGTCCAATGGCGAGACCCTCGACGAGACGAGCGGCATTTACGCCAACATCAATGCGGGGCTGCTGTGGTACGCCGTTTTCGAGGACAACAAAAGCCTGTACATCGGCGGTTCGCTGCACCATGTGAATGCCCCCAAAGTGTCGTTCAATTCCTCGGACGGCGAGGAGTCGCTTGACACGAAATGGGTGGCTCATGCGGGTGGCGAGATTCCGTTTAACCACAATTTCAGCCTATTGCCTGCCGTGGTGGTCATGGGGCAAGGCCCTTCCATGCAGTCCATTTTCGGCCTCAACTTCCGCTACACTAACCGCGACTGGCAGGAGTTGGCCATCCGCACCGGGGCATGGGGGCATTTGGTCAAAGACCTGAACAAAAGCATGGCGATGCCCGCCGTCACTTTCACGGCCATCCTCGAAGTGGAGCGCTGGAACTTCGGCATCAGCTACGACGTGAACGCCAACCAATTGTCGGCCCCGACCAACGGCCGGGGGGCCTTCGAGCTTTCGCTCATTTATTATCAACCGGCGACGCGGAAGGAAAAAGTGAATTGCCCGAAGCTTTGATTTAATGATGAAGGATGAAGGATGAAGGAGGAATGATGAATGGGGCTTGCCCACCTTCATCATTCCTCATTTTTTTTTGGCAAAAATTGAAAAATGCGTACTGCCCAAACTGAGATTAAAACTGTAAGGGGTAAGGAGGCCCAAGTGAATAAAGTCGTCCGGTATTACGACGAGACGCGCTTCGATTATAATGTGGCGTGGTTCAGCGATGAAAACAGCGCCCTGCATGTTGGCTTTTACGATGAGCATGCGCACAACCACCGTGATGCGGTGGGAAATACCAACCGTTTTTTGGCGGATGCGGCGGGCATAGCGCCGGGTGACCGGGTGCTCGATGCCGGGTGCGGCCGGGGCGGCAGCGCTTTTTGGCTGGCGCAAAACCGGCAGGCGACGGTGGTGGGCATCACGCCCGTGGCGAGCCAGGTGGACGAAGCCCGTGAAAAAGCCACCGCACTTGGGTTGGAAAACAAGGTCTCCTTTTTTCAAAAAGATTATCTGCATTCGGGTTTTGAGACGGCGGCTTTCGACGTCATCTGGGCCTGCGAGAGCGTCTGCCACACTGACCAAAAGCAGGCGTTTTTTCACGAGGCTTTCAGGATGCTAAAACCGGGCGGCCGGCTGGTCATCGCCGACTGCATGCGCTTCCGCCGGGACTTGCCGGCGCAGGACGAGGCGTTTTTACTGGAGGGTGTCAACGGCTGGGAGGTGCCCGACCTCGACACGGGCGGTGAGCATTTCGAGAAAGCCACTGCGGCGGGCTTCAGCGAGGTGGTGATTTTGGATTGCACCAAATACGTGCGGGTGTCGTTCCGCAACATTTACCGCCACTGCCGCCGCTGGCTGTGGTTAGGAAAAATCCTCCGGCTCACCGGCATCCGCTCCGGGGTGCAGCATGCCAACCAGGTGGGTTCCATGAAAATTTACCAGGCGCTGGAGCGCGGGCTGTGGTTTTACGGAGTGCTGACGGCGGTGAAGGAATGAGGTTTAGGAGGGTTAGTTTAAAGCTGCTAAATCTCCCTCAACCTCCATTCACTTCCCGCGGAATACCGGCTTCCGTTTCTCCAAAAACGCCGCCACACCTTCCCGGTAGTCGTAAGTATCGCCTGCCGCCGATTGCAGCGAGTCTTCCACCACTAATTGTTCTTCCAGCGTATTGGCCATGCTCAGGTTGAGCGCCCGTTTGGTGAGGCCCAGCCCTTTGGTGGGCATAGCCGCCAGGTTTTGGGCGATGGCGAAGCTGGCTTCGGCGAAGCCCTCATCGGGAAGGCTTTTGTAAATCATGCCCATCGTTTCGGCCTCTTTGGCTGTGACCTTTTCACCCAGCATCATCAGGGCTGTAGCTCTTTGCAGGCCGAGGAGGCGGGGCAGGGTGAACGTGCCGCCGCTGTCGGGGATGAGGCCGATTTGGCTGAAAGCCTGAATGAAGCTCGCCGATTCTGCCGCCACGGTTATGTCGCAGGCTAAGGCAATGTTGGCGCCTGCACCTGCTGCCACGCCATTCACGCCGCAGACGATGGGCTTTTCGATGCTTCGCAGCCGCCGGATGATGGGGTTGAAATGCTCGCCGAGGATGGTTTTGAAAGAAGGCGAATTGGCAGGGTCAGCGATTTCCTGAAGGTCTTGCCCGGCGCAAAAAGCCTTGCCTTCCCCGGTGATGTAAATGGCCCGGACGCCAGCACCGGCGGCGCACTGGTCGAGGCATTGCTGCATTTCCAATGCCATGGCCCGGTTGAAAGAGTTGTACACTTTGGGCCGGTTGAGCCGGATGATGCCGACGCTATTCTTTATTTCGAAAAGGATGTTTTCCATGAAATTGATTTTGGGCGAAGATAAAGATTTTGCCGGGTTGCAGGTTTTGCCAAAGGCGGTAAAATAAGAATGCGCCGCCGCACAGTCAGTGCCGGCAGCGCATTCCACGCAGAGGCGGTCCGGCTATTATTTGCCGCCCAGGTAAGCCTGTATGCCGAAAAGCAGTGCGAGGTCGGAGGTGTCGAAATCACCGGTGGACTTGGAGTATTTCAGGATGCCCTCGATGGCCACGTGGTCATTCAGGAAAATGGCGATGCCGGGGCCTCCGCCGAAAATGGCGCCACTCAAGGATTCATCAGAAAAGCCGCCCTTAAATTTGGAGGTAAGAAATCCTCCTTCCCCCTGGATGAAAAATTTCAGCGTCCCTTCCGGCCCGAAATAGTACCTGGCGAACGGGGTAAGGCTGAAAGAGCTTACAGAAAAATCACCCGATTTGGAGTAGCCGAAGCCCAACTGCCCGCCAAGGACAATTTTGTCTGCCACAAAATAGCCAAAAGTGGGGGAGAGGGTGATGGAGAATAAGTCGCCAGCGCTTTCGAACTGCTTGGTGAATCCGGCTGTGCCACCCAAGAGGACGCTGCCTTTTCCGGTTTGCCCAAAGACGGTGGTTGCGAAAAGCAAGGCAAAACCTGCGATAGCTAAATGGAGTTTTTTCATTGAAAAAATTTTTGGTGAAAAATAATTTGAAATAACGCTGCAACGGATATGCTGCCAACTTGCTTCGCCGCAAGGTAAAGTAAGATGAGAACTTATCCGCTTATTCCTGTGGAGTATTTTAGCGGGGAGGTCTGCGCTTTTCTGCCGAGGCGAAATACCCCAATTTGTAAATGTCGAAGGCAAGTAAACGGGGGTTTGGCGACTTCAACTGCCATAGAATAATGGGCTGCATCAGCCGGTAAGCCACGATGAAAATCTTGAGCAGCCGGTTTTTTTTCAAAAATCTCCAGGCCCTCAAAAGAGAGGTTTCAATGGGAGCGCCCCTTTTTATCAACAGGTGAAGATTGTCCAGTGCCTGCCTCGTCTTTTCCAAAAACACATCCACCGGTTCCAGTCCGAGGTGCTCCAGCGGGTTGTCTATGTGTAGGATGGGCACCTGCCGGCGGGCAAGTTCCAGCCCGAAGAGGGTGTCCTCGTGGCCATACTGGCGGAGGCTCTCGTCGAAGCCGGTGGCGAGGAACACGTCTTTTGGCACCAGAAAATTATTGGTTTTGAAGCTGTGGTAAGGATTGTCCCGGCGATGTGCGGCAGGCATTTGCTCACGCAGCGTGCCGTATTTCCAGTGAAAAAAAAGCGCCGGGCCGGCCGGTGGAGTGGGGGCGTAGCACCCCCCGCCGTAAACCAGGGTGCCGGGGGCAAAGTGAGCGAGGTATTTTTTGATGAAATCCGGGCGGACGACTTTCGAGTCGCAGTCCATGAAAAGCAGCCAGGGCTGCGACGCTGATTTCCCTAAACAATTGCGGATGGCCGCACGGCCAATGTTTTGCGGCAGCTCTTTGTAAATCACATTTGCCTGCGGCAATGACATACGGTGCAGCCGCCGGAATTTCTCCTCCGAACCATCGTCGAAACACAAAACCTCGAAGACTATGCCACATGCCCGGCACTGCGCCACTAACTCCGCCACGAGTTGCCGGGTGTCAAAATTGAAAATGGGGATAAGTATCGAGAGCATGGGAGGATGTTTCGGGTTTTGGGTTTCAGGTTTCGGGGCGTGCTTCCCCGAAGCCAAAAACCCGAAACCAGAAACCATCTGACTTGTTACCTTTGCACACAAAATAACGGCACGCAAACATGACAAGAGCCACAAAAATAGAAACCATTCTTCACGACAAAAATCTCGTGCCCCGATTGCGGGCGATAGCGGATAAGGTCTTCGCCGGACAGCGCCTCACCGAAGCGGAGGGGCTTCTCCTTTTTGAGCAGGGGGAAATCTCCTTTCTCGGCGCCCTCGCCAATTTTATCCGCGAGAAAAGGCACGGTGACAACACCTATTTCAACCGAAATTTTCACATCGAGCCAACAAACGTCTGCGTCTATGACTGCAAGTTCTGCTCCTATTCCCGCATGATTAAAAAGCGGGAGGATGGCTGGGAATACACGATGGACGACATGATGGCCATTGTGCGAAAATACGATGGCGAGCCGGTGACGGAGGTGCACATCGTGGGGGGCGTGCTGCCGCAATACGACCTCGATTTTTACACGGCTTTTTTAAAAAAAATAAAGGCTCACCGGCCCGAACTTCACATCAAGGCGCTCACGCCGGTGGAGTACCACTACATGTTCAAAAAGGCAAAAACCAGTTATGCCGAAGGCATGAAACGAATGAAAGAGGCAGGCCTCGATTCCATGCCCGGCGGCGGCGCTGAGATTTTTCACCCTGAAATCCGCCAACAAATTTGCGGCGATAAATGCACGGGGGAGCAGTGGCTGCAAATCCACGAGGAGTGGCACAAGCTCGGCATGCGCTCCAACGCCACCATCCTTTACGGCCACATCGAAAACTATGGACACCGCATCCACCACATGGAGCAACTCCGGCAGTTGCAGGACCGCACCGGCGGCTTTCAGACTTTCATCCCACTGAAATTCCGCAACCAGGACAACCAAATGTCGCACCTGCCGGAAGTGACCACCATCGAGGATTTGAAGATGTACGCTGTGGGCCGCATCTACCTCGATAATTTCGACCACGTGAAGGCCTATTGGCCGATGCTCGGCCGCAACAACGCCCAATTGACCCTCGCCTTCGGCGTGGATGACATGGACGGCACCATTGACGATACCACCAAAATTTACTCTATGGCAGGCTCCGAAGAGCAGACTCCGGCCATGAGTACCCGGCAATTGGTCAACCTCATCAGGCAGGTGGGCCGCCGCCCCGTCGAGCGCGATACGCTCTACCACGTGGTGAAAGATTACACGGAGGCGGCGTTTGAAGAGGATGAAGAATTCAAAGGGTACGTCTCTTTACCTGTCTTGAATTAGCTTCATTGTCTCATTGTTTCTTTGTCAATGCGGCAGTGAACCATGAAACTATGAAGCCATGAAAAAAACGGAATCGTGATTAAAGTAACAGCGGTTAGTTACCTGAACACAAAACCCTTTCTCTACGGCATTTTCAAAAGTGGCTTAGAGCAGGAAATCGAGTTGTCGTTGGACATACCCTCGGAGTGTGCGCGCAAGCTGGCCTCCGGCGAGGCAGACATGGGGTTGGTGCCGGTGGCCGCCATCCCGGAAATACCAGAACCGCACATCATTTCGGACTATTGCATCGGCTCTGACGGGGCTGTGAAAACCGTCTGCATTTTTTCGGATTGCTCCATGGAGGAGATGACTCACCTCTTCCTCGACTATCACTCCCGCACATCGGTCGAACTGGTGCGGTATTTATTGAAAAATTATTGGAAAACGCAACCCGTCCTTTTGCCTGCCTCGCCGGGCTTCGAGTCTGAAATAAAAAATACCACGGGCGGGCTTGTTATCGGGGACCGGGCCATGGCACTCTGGCAGCAGCACACATTTGTTTACGACCTTGGGGAAGCCTGGCAAAAGCACACCGGCCTTCCTTTTGTGTTTGCGGCTTGGGTGAGCCGCCGCCTGCTTCCCGGCGATTTTCTCGCTCGCTTCAATGCGGCCCTGCGGCTGGGTATCGAACACATCCCTCAACTGATGTACCTCCTGCCTGCCCCACAGCCAGGGTTCGACCTCCAACGCTATTTTACCGAAAACATCAGTTACGTGCTGGATGATGAAAAGCGGCAGGGGCTCGACCTTTTCCTCTCGTCGTTGAAAGTGGAAAAATTGGAAGGGGTAGCGTAGCGCTGTTGGTGCATGATGAGTGATGAATGCGCACCCTTGTATCTCGCCAATATTGCCTGCGGGTAGTAATAATTCGGAAAGGCAAAGAGGAGGATAAACCCCTATGGCACCATCTTTGAATTTTAGCAGGGTACCGGTACTTCTTAAGGATACCTCCCACCTTCTGCTTCTCCCTCATAATTCTACAAACTGGACTCACAAACAAACTACTGAACAACAACTGCTACCCCGGCGGCCTGCTCCCTGTTTGCGCAGCATGAAAAGAGGTGAGCCATAACATTTACAGCCATGTTAGTTGCAGTACTCTACATCCTATTTGGCTTCAATTTAGTGAGCATCATCATGGAAAAAACAAACGCTATGTACAAAGACATCCGGTTTTGGCTCGTCTTAGCCTCTCTGTTTATGTTGGTTTGGCTGACGGTAAAAAGCTATCCCGTGTGATTCAAAACAAGGCTAAAAAGTTTCGAAAGGCATCTCCGGCATTTAAGAAAAATCAATCTTCAGGCTCTTTCTTTCTGATGATTTTCAGGCTTAAATCCAGACTCTGGTAGGAGTGGGTGAGGGCACCCGTGGAGATGTAGTTCACGCCGGTTTGTGCGATGCGCCGCACGTTGTTGATGGTGATATTTCCAGAGGCTTCCGTTTCGAACCGGCCGTCAATGGTTTCCACTGCTTCTCTCAAAATGGGCAGCTCGAAGTTGTCGAGCATGATGCGGGTAACCTGGCCCGTGGCGAGCACTTCGTGCAATTCGACGAGATTCCTTACTTCAACGGTGACGCCGAGATTCAGCCCAAGTTTCTTTTGATAAGCAGCGACCTGCTCAATAGCTTTTCTCACACTGCCGCAAGCTTCCACGTGGTTGTCTTTTATCATAAACCAGTCGGAAAGGCTTTCGCGATAATTGTAGCAACCGCCCACTCTTACGGCCCATTTTTCGAGAAAACGCACCGTTGGTGTGGTCTTGCGGGTGTCGAGTATTTTCACTGGCAGGTCCTCCACCTCGAAGGCGAACTGGTTGGCGAAGGTGGCGATGCCGCTTAGCCGCTGCATAAGATTGAGCGCCACACGTTCGGCCCGCAACAAGGCCTGGGTGTTGCATTCTATCTGAAATGCCACAGTGCCATAGCTGGCATGCTGGCCGTCTTGTATCAGGGCTTTGAAGGTGCAATTTGGGTCCAGCATTTTGAACACCTTTTCCGCGATGGAAATGCCGGCGATGATACCCACATCTTTCACCAAAAGCGCTGCACGGCAACGCGCCGCAGGTGGAATGCAAGCGAGCGAAGTATGGTCTCCTTCCGGCGCATCCTCCAATAATGCTCTTTCAATCAGGTCATCCAATTTTGCTTCAAATGCAGCGTCTGTACTTGTCATTTTTGAAAAAATTTGGTCAAATAAAATAACCTCCTTTCCCTTTTGACTGCTAACCTGGCAGTGTCAGCACCAAAAGGGGATTTGGGGCGAAGCCCAAACTACCGGGCACTTTTGAAATTTGCTTTACAACCACAAAGGCGCTAAGGACACAAAGATTTGAAAGCTATAATTTTATTGAAAGCATTTAGTGGCCTTTGCGCCTTCGTGGTTGAAAAAGTCAGGTAGTTTGAGCGAAGCCCCCAAATCCCTGACTTGGCAGTGTCAGCACCAAATGAATTCCATGACTTTTTCTGCCACAAAAACATGAATTTCAATGGTTGGGTACTAACTCCCAACTCCCAACTCCCAACCCTCCTCCCCGCTACCTCAGGTTGAGAATATTTCCCATGTGGTAGCAGGTGCGGCAGCGGGGTTCGTAAACGTCCTTCTCGCCAATGACCACTATTTCGCCGGCATTGGTGAGGCGGTACGAGTGGGTGGCGAGGTTGCCGCAATGCTGGCAGATGGCGTGTACCTTGGTGATATATTCCGCCACGGCGAGCAGGTTGGGCATGGGGCCGAAGGGCTGGCCGCGGAAGTCCATGTCAAGGCCGGCTACGATGACCCTCTTGCCCTGTAAGGCTAAGGCCTGGCAAACTGTAGGAAGTTCCATGTCAAAAAACTGCGCTTCGTCAATGCCTATCACACTGATGTCACCGGTTTCTTCCAGCAACATGTGGGAGTTTTCCACGGGCACGGCGAGGAGGGAATTGGTGTCGTGGGACACTACCTTCTCCTCGTTGTAGCGGGTGTCAATGCGGGGCTTGAAGATTTCGACTCTTTGGTTGGCGATTTTGGCCCGTTTCAGGCGCCGGATGAGTTCTTCCGTTTTGCCCGAAAACATCGAACCGCAGATGACCTCTATCCACCCGCTGCGCTGCCCTTTGAAATGAGGTTCGAGGAACATGAATTGTTGATTTCTACATGGTATTTTGTGAATGGCGATTTGGGTACAGCTTTTCTATGGGAATGTCAAAAAAATGTACTTTTACGCTCCATAGAAAGATTGGCCCGCAAGATAGGGTATCCTTTCTTTCTTGTCAATTTTTAGAACTGTTGAACAGGGCGTAATGCCGGACTTTTTACTTTTCCCGGCCATTAGCCCAACTTACACCACCAACCATTTTGAAATGGATTTACAGAGGACCAAAATATTGTTGGAAAAAATCAACGCACTGCACCATAGCATGGTAGCCGATGCAAATAACATCTCCGCCATAGAAAAGGATTTGATGAAAAGCTATGTGCAGCAGCTTTATGACACCTTGCTCGATGCGCCGCAGTCAGCTTCCCTGAAGTCGGAATCAGCGCCGGTGAAAATGCTAAAACCGGAGCCACGAGTTACCCTGCGCAAGCCGGAACCTCCTGCACCGCAGGCCGAAGAAATACCCGAAGAAGAGGAAATGCAGGCGGCCCCGCCCGCCCGTCCGGTGAAAAAAGAAGAACCTGCACCTCCAAAAAAATCGCCGCACATTCCTGACTTTTCCACCATACCTGCTGCTCCCCGGCCTATTCCTATGCCCCTGCCCAACACCAAAGTCAGCGCTGACCTGGAAGATCTTTTTTCCTTTGGTTCGGCAAAAGAACTGGCAGAAAAGCTGAGCCAATTGCCCATCACCGACATCCGAAAAGCTATGGGGTTAAACGAGCGCATTTTCACTGTGAACGAACTTTTCGGCGGGAGCCAGGCTTCATTCGACGACACCCTGAACGGCCTTAATCAGTTGCGTTCTTTCGATGAGGCAAAGCAGTACCTCATCCAAAATGCCGCCATCAAGTTCGATTGGGCCGCCAAAGACCGCCAAAACAAGGCGAAAACATTTATCAAATTAGTGAAGCGGAAATTTAGTTGACGATACTACGCAGGAACCTGGTGGCTCACAGTCACCGGGTACTTGCGCCAATGGCAGTGGCCCGGTGACTCGCACAGTCACCGGGCCACTGCGTTAAAGGCATTTCATCAAAAAATATAGGCGCTGCGGAAGGAGAGAAAGAAGCCACGGAGGGAGTTGCGGCCGGGGTCGTGTTTGTCTTTGTTGTAAAGAAAGTTGAAAGATTTGGACCAACGCACGCCGAAGCTCAGGTTTTTGGAAGTAAAATAATCGGCTCCTACGGTGAAGCCGAAATCATCAGAGTTGAAGGTATCTACAAGGTCGTCGTGGCAGGAGCCATTCGCCGTGGCCTTGAGCAGCCTGCTGTACGCCAGCCCGATGCTCGCCTGTACTTTGTAATAGCCCTCCTCCTCGTCCAGCCAGTCTTTATACGAAATCACAACGGGTACCTCCACGTATTGCAGGTTGATTTTCAGGCTGCCATTGTTGCACACGGGCGAGCCTTCCTTTTGGTAGCTGCCACGTTGCGAGTATAGCAATTCCATCGAAAGGTCCATTTTGTCTTTCAATATGGCGGTGCCGCGAAGCCCGCCCTGGAGGCCCAACTTGTTGTATCCGCCGGCGTCGTCGCCGAGAATCTGCGAGGCGTTGAGACCGAGTATGAGGCCCGCCTTGAAACGGCGTTGGGCGTTGGCATCCTGAATGCACAGGATGGAAAACATAGCGAGCATTAAAAGAGGTAGTTCATTTTTCAACATGGTCAAAATGTGGTTTGTGGGCGCAAATGTATGCCGGTCAGGAGAAAAAGAAAACGTTCAAACGGTGGTTGTGGCCTGGGGCATCTTGTCAAATTCCTGTCGCATTTGCACCATATTTTCATCGAGCCAAAGGCGTGCCTGCCGGGCAAGGACTTGGGCGTCGCTGCCGCTGATGGGCTGGCCGTACCGCATTTTCACAAAGGTTTTTTTCTTTCCAAAACACCGCAAGAAGTGAGGCACGAAAGTGTCGTCGCCGTACCAGGCATCCTCGACGGTGCCGTATTCGATGGCCATTGGCACTATTGGCAGACCTTCTTCCACGGCCAGCCGGAAAGCGCCCGTCTGCAAAGGCATGGTAGTGGGCAGAATGTGGGTGGTACCCTCCGGGTAAACGAGAACGGAGTGCCCGCCGCGCAATACCTGCCGCATGGCTTCAATGGTGGCGGCACGGCTGCGCTTGCTCTCCCGTTTCACGTACATGATGCCCGAAACGCGCCCGCCGTAGCCAATAAGCGGCCACGACGCCACCTCTGATTTGGCCACGGGAATGGCCCTCACATCGCGCAGCACGATGACGGGGTCGAGATACGAGCGGTGGTTGCCGGTGAAAATGCAGGGACCTTTGGGAGGTGTACCGGAAATTTCCACCTCCACGCCCAGAATGCGGAGCGCCCGGTGTATCCATTTTTGCCGGGCCGGTAAGGCCCACTCCATGTCGAACCCTTTTAGCTGGGCATGAAGTGACAGCCGGGCCACGATTTCAACGATGGTCCAAAGTAAAACGAGTCCCCGTTTAATGGCACGCAGTCTGCTCATGGCGTTGTTCGTGTTTTCAGGTTTAAATCTTTTAGACTTTGGACACTCAAACCCAGTCATTGATTTGCATTGGTTAAATAGTTGGTTGTCCAAAGGTAAACTACTGGACACTCTCGAAATTTACTTCCTAAAAACCAAGTCGCTAAGAACACAAAGATTCGAAAGCCATCATCTTATAAGAACCTCTTTGTGCTCTTTGCGCCTTCGTAGTTGAACGTGTCCAGTAGCTTAGCCCAGGGGTACTTTTTTGCACTTTAGAGTGAGGGGAAGGTGTTTTCCAAAATTGCAAAAAAGTCAAAACGAGATGCCCAAGTAACGACCAAAAAATAACCTCTCTCTTTTTTCGGCGGCTTCGCTGCCGAAAAAAAAGAGAGGTTCCCGATTTCTGCCAGCCGAAAAGGCTGGCAGAAATCGGAAACTTATTTTTTAACCGTTACTAACTCATTTAGACTTTGGACAGTTCTACTAACCCCCGGATTTATCCGGGGGTTAGTAAAAAAGTATCCAAAGTCTAAAACTCATTGGACGTAATTTCAATTTTTGCGCAATGAACGATTTTTCAAGGGGCTTTTTGTCAAAAGTCTAAAAACCTTCTAAACCATCCCCTCATCCCGCCTCCTTTTTCAGCGCCTCTATCATCGCATAAGGCACGTCTTTGAGGTCGAGGATGATGAACCCATCGAGTACGTCGGAGAAGTTGGGGTCGAGGTTGAAGCTGATGAACCGGGCGTTGAGTTTCAAGTATTGCCGCACCAAAACGGGGATGCGGATGTGATGCGGTTCGATGTCCTCGATGAGGTTGTCCAATGAATGAAGTTCGGAGTCTAAGTTTCCGGCGAGCATCTCGATGTCCACCTTATCAACTTTGGGTTTGAATGGTTTTTTCGGCGTGAGGTATTGCGCAAGCT
>SCUG01000648.1 GCA_004297645.1 Saprospiraceae bacterium
GTGATTCGTGACTCTCTGCGGGATTTTTTTTTTAAAAACCAGCTCTCAGTATCGAATGGCGAACCCTTGATGAACTAACGCACTGAAAATATTTAAACTCGCAAACCACTACAAAGGTCGCCCGAATTGAAAGACCGGACAATTATTTGAACCTAATTTTTGGATGGCTAATTTTGGATGCCATAAAAAAACCTAAACCATGCAAATCTCATGGCCCCGCATATTACTCGTTGAAGATGACGAAACCTTGGGATTTCTGTTGCAGGAATTCCTTTCTTCCCGTGAATTTGAGGTGGACTGGGCGAAGGATGGCGTGGAGGGGCTGCACTTTTACAACAGGGCACAATATGACCTTTGCCTGCTCGACGTGATGATGCCCGCTCTCGATGGCTTCACAGTGGCCGAACTGTTGCGCGAGCGCCAGCCTGCGCTTCCCATCATTTTCCTCACGGCAAAATCCATGCACGCCGACGTAGTTCGCGGCTTTAAGGCTGGCGCCGACGACTACATCAAAAAGCCGGTGAATGAGGAGGAATTAGTCGTGCGGATACAGGCAGTTCTCAAACGGGCAGGCAATGCCACAGAACCGGGCCTTGCCGAAGACCGGACGGCTTTCCAAATCGGCAGATACCTTTTTAACCACGAAAAACTCTGTCTTCAATTCGGCGGAGAAATGAAGCCATTGACCGAAATGGAGGCGGGCCTGTTGAAGCTACTCTGCCAATGCCGCGGCCAACTCGTGCATCGCGAGTTTGTGTTGCAAAAAATGTGGGGCCGGAACGACTTCCTCGCCCGCAAAAGCATGGATGTTTTCATCTCCCGGCTACGGAAATACCTGGCAAAAGATACCCGCATAAAAATCGTGAACGTACACGGCAGTGGGTTTGTGCTGGAGGTGGAGGAGTGAAAAAATATTTTCTCCAACCATTAGGGTATAAATGCCCGTCTGCGTTACAACGAAATGAAATCACCATCGTTACACAACGGAACAACTCCTTGTTTTATGAAACTAAAATTACCCGGCCAACTTTTATTCCCGCTCCTTCTCCTGCCTGCCCTGGCATTTTCACAAACAGGAAAATACACCATCAGCGGCTACGCCGAAGATGCTTCAAGTGGTGAAAAACTCATCGCTGCCAACGTCTTCGACCTGCGCACATTGCAAGGCACCGTCACCAACACCTACGGTTTTTTCAGCCTGACACTGCCGAAAGATTCGGTGCAACTCGGCGTCTCGTACATCGGCTACCAGTCCATCGGAACCACTTTCTTTTTGCGTAAAGATACCACCATCACCTTTCGCCTGTTGCCGTCCATCGAATTGAAGACGGTGGAGGTGGTAGCAGAAAAATTGGACCGCATCGAGGAAAATACGCAGATGAGCAGGATGGAGGTGCCCATCGAGCAAATAGAAAAACTGCCCGCCCTGCTCGGCGAGGTGGATGTGCTGAAAACACTCCAACTTCTGCCCGGCGTGCAGGGTGGCGGCGAGGGCCAGAATGGCCTCTACATCCGTGGCGGCAGCCCCGACCAAAACCTCATCCTGTTGGACGGCGTGCCAGTCTATAATGTCTCGCACCTGCTCGGCTTCTTTTCCGTCTTCAATTCCGACGCCATCAAAAACGTGACGCTGACCAAGGGCGGCTACCCCGCACGTTATGGCGGGCGGCTTTCTTCCATCATCGAAATCAACATGAAAGAAGGCAACATGCAGGAGTTTCACGGCGAAGGCTCCATCGGCCTCATCGCCAGCCGACTGACATTAGAAGGGCCTATCGTTAAAGACAAAACCTCGTTCATGATTTCCGGCAGGCGCACCTACGCCGATTTATTGTTCAAGCCGCTCATCGAGAGCAGTACCTCCAGCGGTGAAGACGTCAGGTTGCGCATGTTTTTTTACGACCTGAATGCCAAGGTGAATCACAAATTCAACGACCGGCACCGGCTGTATCTGAGCGCCTATTCCGGCTCCGACATTTTCCATGTGCGCTACAAGGAAAAATACACCGGCGGCAGTTACCTGACAGATGGCGGCATTGACTGGAGCAATATCACGGCAGCGGCCCGCTGGAATTTTATGATTAACAAAAAGCTGTTCAGCAACACCACCCTGACGTACAGCCGCTTCCGGTTCAATTTTGTAACGGAAGTCGAAGAGAATGACGATGGAGATGTTACCTCCTATTCCGCCAAATACTTCTCCGGCATTTATGACCTGGCCGGCAAGGTGGACTTCGACTACATCCCCAGCCCAAAGCATTACTTTCGCTTCGGTGGCGGTGTCACCCGACACGCCTACGACCCCGGAGCCTTTGTATTCAAGGCCCGTTTTGACGAGGAAAGATTCGACACCATCCTTGGGTCTTCCCAAACCCACGGAGTGGAGTTTGCGCTTTATGGTGAAGACGACATGAGTTTCGGGGCGCTCAAGGCCAACATCGGCGTACATGCTTCCGGCTTTTTGGTAAGCGGCAAGTTTTACCACTCCATCCAGCCCCGCCTCGGTCTGCGCTACCTGTTGAGCAACGACTGGGCAGTCAAGGCATCGTTCGCTACGATGGCACAATACATCAACCTGCTGACCAACGAAAGCCTCAGCCTGCCCACCGACCTGTGGGTGCCGAGCACCGCCCGCATAAAACCTCAAACCTCCTGGCAGCCCGCCATTGGGGTGGCCCGCACACTTTGGAATGAGTACGAGTTCAGCGTAGAGGGCTATTATAAAAAGATGAAAAACGTGCTTTCGTATAAAGAGGGCGTCAGCTTTATAGGCCTCGAAAACGACTGGCAGGACAAGGTGACGCAGGGCGGCGGCGAAAGCTACGGCGTGGAAGTTTTTATCCAAAAAAAACGCGGCAAAACTACCGGCTGGCTGGGCTACACTTTTTCCCGTACCTGGCGGTGGTTCGACGAAATCAACGGCGGCAAACGCTTCCCTTTCAAATAC
>SCUG01000062.1 GCA_004297645.1 Saprospiraceae bacterium
GCGCGGGTATAGGGTTGGTTGTAATAAAATGCTTTGCGAGCGCCATTTTTAAAGCTGACTTCCACCACTAAAAAAGGCTCGGAATCTACGATGTCCAAAGCCGTCAGCCAATCGTATGTATTGAGGCGGTTGCACCCACCCGTACTACAGTTGCCGTTGCTGCGGCAGCCGAGAGGTTCTCCGTCTTTCAAGTCAATTGTACATCCTGCACATGCCATATTACTCGTTATTTGCTTGCCCCGGAATCTGAAGGAATCCCTTCGTTGCGGGGTGATGATTTTCGATTCGTGATACGTTTGCGTTTACTCAACGGTCACGGAATATTTTATTCAACTGGATAGAAGCATCCAAGAAAAGTATCTTCTGATTTGCATTGCGCTCAATGTAATAAGCGCAATCTGAAAAAAGTTGTGCGATGCGTTGAATTTGGCTGGGGCCAATGAACTGGGTCAACTTTTGGGCAGCGTCTAATTCCTGCGGCAATAATCGAATGCCCCGGCCATTGGTAGCGGCCGTGGCAACAGTTTTCAGTTGCGTGTATTCCCGAAGGAAATGCAGGGCATACTGAAGAAACTGCTTTTGGTTTTCGCGACCCAATACCGCCAGCTTGTCTGTCCAGGCCGCCATATCTACCCCGTTTCCCACATAGCATTTGCGCAGCCAGTCGAGGAAAAGTCCGGCATGGTCGTTCTCCGGCAGTTGCGCTATTTTGAGGGCTTCATTGAAGTTGCCGTTGGCCAAATGGGCAATGGAGCGCGCCTTCTCTGCCGCCAGGCCTAAGCTGGATATCAGGCCTTGCTCGATTTCCTCATCACTCAAATGCCCCACTTTTACCAACTGGCACCTGGAGAGGATGGTGTTGAGAATGAGTTCCTGGTTTTGGGCGACGAGCAACAGCAGGGTATTCTCCGGGGGTTCCTCGATGAGTTTGAGCAGGCGGTTGCCTTCTTTGCCGAGGTATTCGGGCAACCACATCACGAGGATTTTATAACGCGCTTCGAAAATCTTCAGGCTCAGCTTATGAATGATTTGCAAACACTCGACTTTGTTGATGTTGCCTTGTTTGTTCTCAGCGCCGAGGCGTTGCAGCCATTGGTTGGCATCCAGATAAGGGTTTTCTGCCAGCGCTTTGCGCCATTCGCCGATGTAGGTGTCGCTGGTGACGTTGGTGCCCCCCACCGCCGGGAAGGAGAAATGGATATCGGGATGCACGAATTTAGCAGCTTTGACGCAGTTGCTACAATGCCCGCATGCTTCGCCATCTTTCCGGTCGTCGCAAAGAACGTATTGTGCAAAGGCAATGGCCAGTGAAAGATCGCCGCTGCCGGGCATGCCCAACAGCATGAGCGCGTGCGGGATGCGCTGGCTATCTGCCATTTTTCGCAAAAGCTCTTTGGCAGTATGCTGACCGGTGATGGTGTTAAATTGCATGCTGTTTTACGAAGTTCATTTTCATCGGCAAACCTTGGGCGAGGTCTTACTTAGCTGAAGCGTGCATAAAATCCAATGCACACCTTTACAACAACGACCGGTGGTTTTGCCGCTGTAAAATATCTTGCTGCAAAGCAATCATTTCAACCATTAAAAATCCAGGGGACACAAAGTAGAGAAGGAATCGAAAAACGAATGATATGGCATGGTACTCCAAAACAAGAAAACTTCAATCCGCAACGTACCAGCAAACACGGTCACCGTGTTTTGTAATCATTCGACAAGCCGAAGCCGGGAATGGGTCGTTACGTTTATATTTTCTACCCGGGGAAAATTCCAATAACTTTTGCACGGAGCAGCGGCAGGCTTTATAATATGGCTTCCTGCCCTTTTGCTGTTTGGTTCACATTTTCAATAAAAACCCGTGCTGATTTATTTTATCCCCAGACTCCTCTTTATTTCTTGCAACTACTAATATTGCGTTGGGAGACCGCATTTTGAAGCAACAATTACCACCATTTTTTCTTCCTTCTGCAATGGGCAACCTCAAATTCTTCTGCTCCAACTTCCTCTGCCCGGGACCATTTATGGTGTTCTATTTTATTTTCCGTTGAAAGTTTTGAACGTGTAAAGATAACGGAAGTTGGCAGTTGTTGGGCGCAGCTTTCACATTTTTTTGGCCTGTAAAACCAGTATCAAATTATGAAAGTGTCTTTGGAAATCAGCATGTACCCGCTCGACCAACATTACGGAACGCCTGTTTTGCAATTCATCGAACGCTTGCGGCGCAACTCCAGTCTGGTGGTGCATTCCAATAATATGAGCACACAGGTATTCGGAGAATACGACGAAGTGATGGCTGCTCTCACCAAGGAAATGAAAGATTCTTTTCAGGAAAACGACACGGTAGCTATGGTTCTAAAAGTGGTGAATTCGGACCTCCGTCTCTGAAGCATTTACATGTCCCGCTTCCAGAGCCGGCCCCCAATCAGGCGGTTGAAGATGGCCTCTTGAAGGCTGCGGCTTGCCGGTATCTTCTTATCTTTTATCA
>SCUG01000649.1 GCA_004297645.1 Saprospiraceae bacterium
GCCTATGGCGGCCCCTGTTTTCCCTTCTGTTTTGCAAATGAAAGAGTACGAATTGCTCGCCTTCAACCGGCTGAATGCCCAACAGGGCTTGCGCAAAATCAGGCGCATCGGCCATAGTTACGAATTTGAACAAATAAAAAACTACGTGCGCGGCGACGACTACCGCAGCCTCAACTGGAAGGCTACCGGCAGACACCACTGCCTCATGGTTAACCAATACGAAGACGAACGCTCGCAGCAGGTGTACAGCATAATTGATAAAAGCCGCACCATGAAGATGCCCTTCCACGATTTGAGCCTGCTCGACTATGCCATCAACAGCAGTTTGGCCCTTTCCAATATCGCCCTGAAAAAGTACGACAAAGCCGGCCTCATCACCTTCTCCGACAAGATAGGCTCTACAGTAAAGGCCGGCCGCCGGACCAACCAATTGAACAAAATCCTGCACGCCCTTTACAACGAGGAAGCGCGCCCCTTCGAGTCGAATTTTGAGCTGCTCTACCACATGGCCCGGAAGTTGGTCAATGGCCGCAGTTTGCTGATGCTTTACACCAATTTTGAAAGCATGTACGCGCTCGAAAGAGTGCTACCGCTATTGCGGCGCATCAACAACCTGCACTTATTAGTAGTGATTTTTTTTGAAAACACGGAGATACGCGATTTCGTGCAGCAGGAAGCCAAAACGGTGGAGGGTATTTACACACATACTGTAGCGCAAAAATTTCTCGCTGAAAAAACGGCGATAACGCAAAAGCTCCGGCAGCACGGCATCCAATCCATCCTCACACAGCCGGAGAACCTTTCTATGAATACTATCAATAAATACTTAGAGTTGAAATCGAGGGGCCTGATTTAGTAATAGTGAAATTACAACTTCGCGCATCACCCCTCCAGTGAGGCAAGTAATTAACCGGTACAATCGCGCTGAGCAATCGCACCGGTACTCCAAAATGGGGCATTCTTAGAATACTAAAAAGTGTCTGCGAATGACCACACCGTACCTCAATTTAATAAGGTGATGCCAATTTCGTGGGCGGAGTTTCTGAAAAAGGAAAGTACGCAGCAGATGATAAAAAGGATGAAAACGATTATTTCATCACTTTGAATGGCATTGGGTTTTGTTCTCATTTCAGATTTGTTACGATGGTTTAATAAAGCTGGATTCTGACGGTCTTTTTTGTGCTTGTTTATTTGGGTAATGTGCCGCTTTGAGCAAATGGTCAGGTGATTGGCAGGCTATGAGTATAAAACAACGATGCCAAAGCTAAGGGGAAACAGCGTATCACGCAAAATGAATGGCGTAAATTTTTTTTTAAAAATGGCGGCCTGAAAAATAACCGGCATCTGCTCCGCCCGAAAAGGCCGTGGAATTGATGGTCACCTTTTCAACCTGTCCACCATTTCGATTATCTTCTCAGCAACCCTCCCCTTTTTTGTCCACAAGATAAAATGCCCGTCATTTTCAAGTGTGTCTATTTCCAGCCGGCTACTGTTCACCAGCATTTTGCGGGCAAAGGCTGCGTTGCCGGGGTGCACCAGCTTGTCTTTTAGCCCCTGAATCACCGTCACGGGGCAAGTGATTTTTTCCCAAAGTGGAAGCATTTTTTCCAGCTCACCCGGCAGGGGGAGAATTTCCTGATTGCACACCCTCGCCGCCGGTGGCAAAATTGACCGCATCACAGGCCAGTCAAGTGGCGCCTGCCACCAGTCACGCGGCTCTAAGCCGGGGTCCATGGAGCCAGCCACGATAACTAATCCATCCACCAATTCGGGATAATCCATAGCTGCGCGGGCAATGACGGGGCCACCGAACGAGTGCCCGGCGAGAATGGCGAGTGGCGGGTGAGAACTATTACAGGCAGCCTGGGAGGCTCTGTATTTTTCCATGATAGGCTCGATGATGGCAGCCTGTTTTTCCAACGAACGCTCGGCTTTGCCAAAACCAGAAAAGCCGTATCCGGGCCGGTCCACTGCCACCACCTGCGCCACGCCGGTCAGTCTTTCATTTGCCAGATAATCCAGCATACCGCTCGACGAACCGGGTGCCCCATGTACCATCACGACGAGCGGCAAGGTGTCGCTGCCAACGTGGGTATAATGCAACTTCTGGCCTGCCACTTCTATGGTTGCGAATGTCACGCCGGTTTGCTCCCGTTTGAGGAGGTATGCCCGTTGCATTTCCTCGCTTTTTCGGAAGGTCAGAAATTCCATGTGGGTTACGGCAAAAAGGGCAATTAACAACGCGAGGGCGAGGTATCGTTTTTTGAGTTTTATCATACTCCGGGAGTTTCCGCATAAAAACGTCTGAGCGAAAAAAGGTTTACCCCAAAGAGTCCTCCCCGTGTCAATAAGGCCAGTATGTCAATTTTGCGACTCCGTCCCGGTTGCCTTTTTTGCACTATCCCACGGCACGAGTGCAGAGCGGTAAAAGTTGACCCCCATGGTTTCGAGCCGCTTGCCATGCTGCGCCAGCCGCAGCTTGTAGGTGTCCCAATTTCTCTTCGGTGCGGGCGACCACCCGATTTCGGCATGACCCACCAACCTTGGAAAAACCATGTATTCCAACTCTTCGATATTGGTCACCGTTTCCGTCCACAGGGGCGACTCTATGCCGAGGATATTTTCTTTTGAAACGCCGGGAAGGAGGGTAGCGGAGTCCCAGATGTAGGCGCTGTCCAACTCG
>SCUG01000650.1 GCA_004297645.1 Saprospiraceae bacterium
TTTTGTCAACTGAAATTTTGCTGTTTGCTACCATAATTGACGTCCATGAAGAAGTTACCTGCTGTCCTGATTCTGTGTTTTTTCCTCGCCGCCATTGCGACTACCTCCACTTCCTGCCATCGTGGATACGGTTGCCCCATCAACGATAATGCACACATCCAACCCAACAAAAAAGGTAAATACCCCAAGACTCATACCCGCTCAGGACTTTTCCCGAAGGACATGAAGAAGCGGTCTAAAACCCATTAACGGGCATTTTAGCGCAAGGTTGCTCCAGCGCTACATTTTCCTCATTTTTCGGTCAACCCCTCCCCTATCAGGTTGAAAATGGTGACGGCCACGAAGATGGCACCGCCGGGAAACAGGGCCAGCCACCAAGCCGCCGGGTATTGGCGCGCCCCGGCCAGTAGCCTTCCCCAGGTCATTCCCTCCTCTCCCACACCAATTCCCAGAAACGACAACACCGATTCGAGCAAAATAGCAGAGGCTACCCCAAAGGCAATGGTGATAAGCACTGGCCCCAACGCATTGGGCAGGGCGTGCCGGAACAAAATGCGCCAATCGCTGAATCCCAATGCCCGCGCCGCTTCCACATACCCTAAGTGTTTAATTTTGAGCAACCCGGCCCGTAGAAAGCGTGCAATTCCCGTCCACCGGATCAGGCCTATGATAATCATGACGTAAAAAATGGAGCTTTTTTGGAGCACCGCCACAAAGGAAAGCAGCAACAACAGCGCCGGCACGGAATTCAGTACTTCGATGGCCCGCATCACGAGCAGGTCCACCGGCACGGCGATGCGTTTGCCGAAGGCAGGGATTTTTTCTAAAAAATAAGCCGCAAGGTTCGAAAGCAGAAGCATGCCGCAAAAAATGCCCAGCCCCGTCAGCAAGGGAGCATTGCTGCCCGGTTCAGTGATGGCGTAGCTTCGTGCAGCAAACCCGTAAAACCACCCGGAAAAAAGACCAACGATATTGAGCAGCAGCCGTATGCGCGAAGTCCGGAACCCCTCGTCGCCAAAATACCCAGCCAATGCACCGGCTAATATTCCGATAGCCGTGGCGATGGACATGGCGATAAGCCCCACGAGCAGGGCCACCCTCGTGCCGGCAATCAGCCCGGCCAGTACGTCGTGCCCCAGCCGGTCGGTGCCCAGCCAGTGCCGCCAGCGCGTGGAGGCGACTTTTTGCTCCGCAAATGGGCTGCGGTAGTTGCTGTTTTTCAAATCCAATGAGTTGGCGGAATAGGGTACCGGAGGGAATACGACGGCCTGGTAGGGATGCTCCGTCCATTCATTTTGAAAAAAGCGGGCGCCCCAGTCCGACAGGCCGAGGTCCACGGCGTATTGTTTGAAAACAGGGAAGTAGCGCACACCGTCTATTTTGCAATAAAGTGGTTTTTCGTTGGCGATAAAATCGCCAAACACGCCCACAAACACGAGTACATACAAAATGCGCAGCGACCAAACCGCCCGCCTGTTGCGCCGAAACCGCCGCTGCATCCGCGCAAAGGGACTTTGCGAAAACCGGACTTCTTTGGTCGTTATGCCTGATTTGTTTGCCACGAATTGCACGAATTTTTCACGAATTTTTTAAAAAACTACCTGGCTGCCGGCCTGAACTACTGCCTGCTGCTTAGCGCTTGCCGAAGCGCACCCGCGGGTCGGCCACGGCGTACAGCACGTCGGCCACGAGTATTCCCGCCATCGTCAGCACGGCGCCGAGCATCAGCACGGTGAAAACAATGGACCAGTCTTTTTGCAAAATGGCATTCAACATCAGCCAGCCCATGCCGGGGATGTTGAAAATGTATTCGATGGCCACCGAGCCGGCAATGGCCGCCGGAAACACGGAAGCAATCAGCGTGATGATGGGGAACAAGGCATTGCGGAAAGCATGCCGCCAAATGACCTGGCTTTCGGGTAAACCCTTCGCTCTCGCCGTCCGCACGAAATCCTGCTGTAAGGCTTCGGTCATGCTGCCCCGCATCTGCCGGGCGATGAAAGCGATGGCCGGGTAGGTGAGGCAAACCACTGGCAGCAGCAAATGTGGCGAGGCGAGCCAGATTTTTCGCCACCAGGGTGCAGCCGCAGGCACTTGGCCGAGGCCCGGCCCGGCAAAAAAATCCATCCCATATTCGCGGGTGGTGAAAAATATGAGCAGCATGGTGCCCACCCAAAACGCCGGCAGCGAATACAGCATGAACAACCCCAGCGACATGGTGCGGTCGAAGCGCCCGCCCCGGCGTGCCGCCGACACGACCCCGATGGGTATGGCTATGCCAAAGGCCAGGATGATTGCCGCCAGGTTAATGGTCAGCGTCCAGAAAAGCGCAGGTTTCACCTTTGCAGCAGCGGGCATTCGCTCATAAGCGGATATGCCGAAATCGCCCCGAAAAAAGCGG
>SCUG01000063.1 GCA_004297645.1 Saprospiraceae bacterium
GCCGCCTCCGGCGGTGCCGGGGGGAGGGGATATTGGGGGCTTCGCCCCCAAACCCCTAAGCCAGCGAAGTCAGCGCCAAATACCCGGGATGGACAAAACCTAACGCTCGACAGTATAGCTAAAAAGACATTAAAGTAGATTGGCCTGACGCCGGCGTACCCCCCCGGTAGAGGCATAAAAAAGGCGGAAACAACGCATTGTTTCCGCCCCAAATGAATCTATGTGGATTGTTTTATCAATTTCCCGGGGTGGGTGATGGTGTTGGTGTTTTGGGTTCGAGACCCAGTTTTGTCATGACCAAATTTGTCAGATCGGTGCTTGGATCGGCATAGAGAATTACGCCGGAGGTAGCATCGAAGATGTATTGAAATTGACCCTCGGCGGCTACATCATTGATGGCGGTATTCACTTTTGCCAAAATCGGCGCCATTAACTCATTTTGTTTGTCGGTCAGTTTTTGTTCCATCTCCTGCCCAAGTTTGTAGATTTCTTCTTGTTCTTTTTGCAGGTCGGCCCCCACTTGTTCTTCTTCTTTAGGCGTCATTTCGCCGCGCTGTTTTTTCTGCGCTGCTGCCTGCTCTTTTTGCTTATAAGCTGCCACTCTGGCTTCTCCCTGCTTTTTCAGTTGGGCTTGAAAACCCTCGAGTGTGGAGCGCATTTGCTGCATTTCGGGCATATCACTGAGCACCGCAGCAGAATTCACGTAGCCAAATTTTTGTGCCTGAGTTGTGCTGGCAAAAAGAAATAGTGCAGCACTCAACAGGCTGGCTTTTACAATAATCTTCATCATTTAGTAATAATTTTTCGTTTCCCGCCCCGCCGGCTCGTTCGCCGGGCCGGGGCATTCTAAAAAAAAGGTGCGCAAAAGTAAGGAATTCGTTGGTTACAGGGTTTCAAGGTTTCACGGCGGGGCGGCCGCCTTGTCAATGAAACAGTGAAGCAGTGAATCAATTCCTCTTCAGGCGGTCAAGAACCTCGTTTGTTTTGTCGTATTCAGGGTTGGCGAAAATCATTCCTGTGGAACTGCTCTTGTCAAAAATGAAATCATAGCCTCTGTCGCCGGCATACGCTTCAATGGCGGTATAAACCCGGTCCTGTATGGGCTGCACTAATTCTTTTCTCTTTTGAAAAAGAGCACCTTCAGGGCCGAATTTTTCTTTTTGCAATTCTCTTACATTCTTTTCCATCTCCATTATTTCATCTTCTTTTTGCTTGCGGGCATCGTCGCTCATCAGCACCTGCTCGGCCTGGTAACGGTTGTATTGGCCTTTGATTTTGTCGTATTCCACGGCAATTTCCTGGCGCCAGGTAGCGGCGAGGTCGTCCAATTCTTTTTGAGCGCTTTTGTACTCTTCAATACTTTCAAGGATGACGTTCACATCTACATAAGCTATTCGCTGAGCCTTTGAGGAGAAAGCAAATAGGGCGGTGAACAAGAGGGCGAAAATTGTTTTTCTTACCATGATGATTGTGATTTTTTTTGTTGAAAAATGGGCCTCAGCCTTTCCGAAAATTCGTGTAAGGTTTTGCCAAAATCCGGGTTACTTGTGGTGCGGCCAAAATTACAGATTTCTGCCTTGTTTTCAGTATTTAAGACAGCGCAGAAGCGGCAATGTCGCGCACCCGTGATTAAAATTCTCAGCGTAAACGGTTTGCATCCCCAGCCGTCGTGGTACCCCCGCCTACTTTAACGCAGGTTTAACGGCGACGAAGCAGGGTTTAACGGGCAGCTCCCGGTGCCAGTTCACTCAAAGACTACTTCAACAGCAACATCCAGTTCCCAATTGGCCCTCAATTCCTCCAAAGTGCTGCGAAAAATGCGCTCTGGCTGCCGGTGCAAATCGTAGCTGCCGGTGGTCCACCGGCCGTTGCCGTCGAGGTCTTCCACCACTTCCAGATTGTATGTGCCGGGGTTAATGGCCGCAAGGGTTGTGTCGAAACCTGCTTTATTCCGCACCCGCCAGGAGGCGAGAATGGCGTCTCCTGCTCCGAGGATTTTGACAAAATAGCTCAGGTCTGGGTTCAGCTTTGCCAGGTGCAACGTCAGCGTCCCAAAATCTTTGTGGAAACCTGTGGTGATGGAGCGCCTGAGCGTGTCGAAGGTGGCCAGCCCGAAAATATCAGTGATGCTGCCGGGCAAGAGCTGCGCCTTGTAGGACGTTCCCTCCTTCCAGGGGTAAGACAGTTGCAACGCCCGCGGGTCGAGCGAATCAATGCGAACAAAAGGCCCAACCGCCACTTTTGCCGTATCTTCAAACAGCAGCATTTTAGACACGTCGAAAGCGGCGAGCGGATGACTGAACCGGATGGCCAGGGGCTTTGCAGGGTGGTGTTTTCCCATAGGTGGGAGGTTGGGAATTTCTTCAGCAACGAGCGCATTATTTTGCAAAAAAGCCGCCCGCAAGCCTCTTTTCACCTGCACGGTATCCATGCTGGTGTCCTGCCGGATGTAAACCTGCCAGGCTGTATCCGCCGGGAGTTGGTACCAAAGAAGGATGGTGTCTTTCACCTGCTCCTGGTAAATAGTTTGCCCCACGCTGTCGAAGGTGATGACAGCGTCGTAAGGCTCGCGGTTGAAGCCGAGCTTCACCGAGCCATACGCCTTGGCTTCCTTTAATACCAGAAACAGTTTTTTTTCTTCCGCAAACAAGTGGAGCACCATCTCTGGCCCGGCAGGGGCGGGGGAAAATGTGCTGCCGGGCCGGGGCAAAGGCGCCAGCGTATCCGCCACCAGGGTATCCTGCACCGTGGGTGCAATTGGCGCCAGCGTGTCGGCCACCGTGGTGTCGCTGACTGACGGCGGGGGCGCTTTTAAGACTAAAGCCGAATCGAGGAAAGCTATTTGTTCGGACTCGCCGTCGAAGTGATAGTTAAGGTTCGGGTCGAGAAGGGCCACGGCTTTGAACGCTCCTGGTTTGACATTGCTCACCGTGAAGTTTCCGTCCTTGCCGCTACGGGCAAAATAAAAAGGGCGCTCGCTACGCACCACCGAATCGGCCCTGTTTTCATACAACATGAAAAGCGCATTTTCAACGGGCTTGCCGGTGAAAGCATCCTGCACTGTACCGCTCACCGAGAGGGAATCAATGTATGCGCCGGTGGAAAAAACAAAGACGATGGGGGCGGGGTTGCCTTCCGTCAGGTCGCGGATGGCCTGCCCGAAATTGATGACATAAGTAGCGCTATCGCGCAAAACTTCGCTTTCGTCAAACTCCAACTGTATGGTTTTTTTCTTCCGTTCGATGGTGGGCCTTTTCGCCAAAGGCGGAGAAATAACGACCTGAGAGAACACGTCTTTCAGCTCCACCCATTCATCGAAAGCGAGCACGATGGTTTGCTTCTGAAAATGAGTTTGAAAATTGGGTGTAGAGTGGAGCGTATCAAGCCGGGGAGGCGTCTCATCCTTCGTGCCGCCGGTGAGAGTGCCTTGCACAGCGCAGCTTGCCAAAAGGCAGCAAAGAGGCAGGGTGAAGGAGATTAGAGGTGAAGGGTGTGATGCAAAGCAAGCCGGGGAAAATGCCTTCGCTGATTGAGATTCACCGTTTTGTTTTTTTACAAATAATCCCAGCATGCTGCCAAAAAGTGTTTGTAGTTATAATCAATGCCAAAAGGTATTCCCTGCCTTTGGCCGCGGGACAGGTTGTGAAAATCTATTTCTATAGCCGTTAGTAGCGTTGAAAAAATAACTTCTCAGGGTTGGTCTTGAGCGGGCGGGTTTCAAAACCCGCCATTCTATTACTTTCAAAACCGGCGGGTTTCAAAACCCGCCCGCTCGAAAGTGAGAAGTTATTTTTTAATTATTGCTTAGTAACGTGCGCAAAATAAGCTTTGTGTTCTTTTGAGGATGTATCATAAGTCAACTCTGGAATTAGCTTGATAATTTTTATTTCAACACAGAGACACGGAGGCACAGAGGACCAAACTCAACGCTGTGTTTCTGTGCCTCTGTGTTGAAGAATTTGGTCACAATGTTTTAGCGATGACTTATGATACAGCCTCAAAAAAACATCTTATTTCGAACACGTTTCTTAATTGCCCTCAGCACCGCCGCCGGCGGTGTTGAGGGGGAGGGGAACTTGGGGGCTTCGCCCCCAAACCCCTATTTGCACAATCTGCCCCTTGCCAAGGGCCAGGCAAACCTATTGGTGCGAAGTATAAAAGCCTGAAAAGGCCCCAAAGGTGCTGCTTTTGCCAAACTTTAACAAGCGCCATTTATTTCAACGGCATCAGACCTTTTTCCCGCGCATCTCCACGTTTCGGGGATGGAAGTTCAGCACGGTCTCTTTCAGGTATTCCGTGTCGAGGTGGGTGTAAAGCTCGGTGGTGGTGATGCTTTCATGGCCCAGCATATCCTGCACGGCTTTCAGGTCTGCGCCACCTTCGATGAGGTGGGTGGCGAAGGAATGGCGGAAGGTGTGAGGGCTGACGGTCTTTTGGATACCCGCCAATTTCGCCAGATCTTTTATCACGTAAAAAACCATCACCCGGCTGAGCCTGCCACCCCGCCGGTTCAGGAACAGCACGTTTTCATCGTCCTTTTTTATGCTCAATTGCCGGCGCACCCCTTCGGCATAAAACCGGATGTGCTTCACCGCCTCCTCACCGATGGGCACCAGCCGCTCTTTGTCGCCTTTGCCGGTGACTTTTATGAACCCTACGTCGAGGTAGAGGCCGGATATTTTCAGATTTGTCAACTCGCTCACCCGCAGGCCGCAGGCGTAGAGGGTTTCGAGCATGGCCCGGTTGCGTTGGCCGTAGGGTTCGCTCATGTCGATGGCGGCGAGCATGCCCTGAATTTCGGAGTAAGTGAGCACGGCGGGGATGCGCCGGTTGAGGCGGGGCATTTCGAGCAGGCCGGTGGGGTCATTTTGCAGAATATCCTCCACGAGCAGGTATTTGTAAAAAGACTTGACGCCGGAAATCAGCCGCGCCTGGGAGCGGATATCCAGCCCCAGCTCGTTCAGCCATTTCAAAAATTCCTGCAAAATTTTCAACGTGATTTCTCCCGGCGCCAGCGACAGACTTTGAATTTCGAGGTACTGCACTAATTTCCCCACATCGCGCAGGTAAGCTTCGATGGTGTTGCCCGACATGGAGCGTTCGAGCAGAAGGTAGTCGTTGAAACCTTTTAGGTAGGGTTGCCACATGCAATGTAAAATTGGGTTTTGGAATTTAAGGTTAGGCAAGTTTTTGACAAACTTAGATTTTGAAGTTGACACTTTAAAAATTACCTTGCCACGTAGTTCATTTCTTATTGCCACAATCATTCAACCAAAACCTTGAACCTATGAAAAATCTAGTTTTCACTCACCTTCAATTCAGGGGGGGGGGATAATCGCCATCCTCCTGCTTTCTTCTATTTTTTTACATGCTCAAAGCATTTTTGATGGCACCGTAGTTTCCCTGCCTGCTTGGGAACATCAGGAGGTTTTGCAGGATATCAGTCAATACACAGCTTTTCAGTTCGATTTGGATTCACTCTTCAATGTTGTTAAAAATCAATCAGGAAGTGTGAACTTTCACATAAACATCGGGGCACAATACGATTGGGATTTTTCCCTCGAAGTTTACGACATCACCGCTCCCGGTTTCGTGTTTACTTACACCACTGAAAATGGAACTGTCATGGAAGAAGGCGGCGCTTCTGACACATACCGAGGATTCCTGACAGGCGACTCTTCCTCCGTCGCCCGGCTACTGATATCCGGAAATACCTTCTCCGGATTCATCAAATCCCCTTCGGAAATTTACCGAATTAATCCAATCGGCTTTTGGGTGACTAACCCGGCAAACCCAATGGGATTTATGGCGGTTCCGGTCCTGATTCCGGTGCTGGTATTCAGCCCTTAAACAATGGAGGTTATTTGGTAGCCGGCATCTCCGCATCCTCCAATGGAGATGTGAGCGCCAACTATGGCAATTTCGACTGGTGGCTTTTCATCATAGACAAGGCCGGGAAGTTGCGATGGGAAAAGAACTACGGCGGCTCATGGGGCGATTTGCTTTATTCCATCGAGCCAACCGCAGACGGCGGCTTTATCCTGGCCGGGCATACTTCTTCAAAGGATGGAGATGTGGTTGCGAGATACGATGGTGAACTTGCCTGGATTGTCAAACTGAGACCTGAAAACACGACCGGCGAGTGTGAGAAGCCAAGCGTATATCCAAACCCTGCTTCAAATGGAAAAGTGAGAATCAAAGTCAACGAGGGCTTTGGCAAAAACGGTAGTTTAAAAATTTTCGATGTGACAGGCAGAACGGTGATGGTGCTTCCTTCGTCAGAGGTTGCAGATGAAAGCATCATTGAAATACCGGTATCTGACCTCCCAAGCGCCGGTGTTTATTTTATTCGAATCAACTGCGGAGAAGAAACACACGTTGTCAAGTTTGTAAGACTTTGAAGAATTTAGATGAAAAAACAAAATCGCCGGTTCGGAATAACTGAACCGGCGATTTTGTTTTTTCTTACCTTTGCCCCCCAAATTTTCGACCTATGACCATTTCATTAAACTGGCTCAAAGATTATATTGACCTCCCGCTGCCGGCGCAGGAAATTTCCGACTTACTCACCAACCTCGGCCTCGAAGTGGAGGGCATGGAAGAAACCGAAAGCATAAAAGGTGGCCTCGAAGGCGTTTTGGTGGGCCATGTGGTGGAGACATGGAAGCACCCCAACGCCGGCAAGCTCACCCTGACGAAAGTGGACGTGGGCAGCGGCGAACCCCTGCAAATCGTGTGCGGCGCACCCAACGTGGCCGCCGGCCAAAAGGTACTCGTGGCCACGGCAGGTACCACGCTCTATCCCATCGAAGGCGAGCCTGTCAAGCTGAAAAAGGGCAACATCCGCGGCGAGGTATCGGAGGGCATGATTTGCGCGGAAGACGAACTTGGCGTTGGCACTAACCACAGCGGCATCATGGTGCTGCCGGAAGATACGCCCGTGGGCACTTCCGGTCGCGATTATTTCAACATTGAAAAAGAGGTGATTTACGAAATCGGCCTCACCCCCAACCGCTCCGACGCCACCTGCCACCTCGGCGTGGCCAGGGATTTGGCGGCCGCGCTGAAAGTGCAGCTCCACCTGCCGGGCGAGGTGAAGATTCCCTCCGTTGATAATTTCAAAGTGGACAACGCGAGTCTGCCCGTCAAAGTTATCGTGGAAAACACCGAAGCGTGCCCGCACTATGCAGGCGTTTCCATCAAAGGCGTCACCATCGGCGAGTCGCCCGAATGGCTGAAAAAGCGCCTGCTCTCCATCGGCGTGCGCCCCATCAGCAACATCGTGGACATCACCAACTTCATCCTGCACGAACTGGGGCAGCCCCTCCACGCTTTCGACTTAGATGAAATAACGGGCCGCACCATACGCGTAAAAACATTGCCGCAAGGCACCAAATTCACCACGCTCGACGAACAGGAGCGCTCCCTCAGCGGCCATGACCTCATGATTTGCGACGGCAACTCCAACGGCTTATGCATCGGCGGCGTCTTCGGCGGCATCAAATCGGGCGTGAAAGAAACCACCAAAAACATCTTCCTCGAAAGCGCCCATTTCAACGCCGGCTGGATACGGCGCACCAGCACCCGCCACGACCTCCGCACCAGCGCAGCTAAGGTGTTTGAAAAAGGCAGCGACCCCAACATCTGCGTCTATGCCCTGAAAAGAGCCGCCGCCATGATGGTGGAATTGGCCGGCGGCCAAATCGCTTCGGAAGTGGTGGACGTGTACCCGAACCCCATTGCCCCGGCAAAAGTCGAAGTGGCCTACGAATACGTCAACCGTCTCATCGGCACCAACATTCCGCACAGCCAAATCAGGGAAATCTTGCTCGCCCTCGGCATGGAGATAGTAGCCGGCAATGACGCCACTTTCACCGTGGCCGTGCCCACGAACAAAGCTGACGTCACCCGCCCGGCCGACGTGGTGGAAGAAATCCTGCGGGTGTACGGCCTCGGCAATGTGCCCGTGCCCACGCAGATCCGCAGCAGCATGGTGCGCAACGAATACCCCCTACCCGGCGACGTGCGCAATGCCACCGGCGACTACCTCGCCGCCAATGGCTTCTGCGAAATGATGGCTTTGTCGCTGTCACAATCGGCCTATTACAAAGACGCTTTGCCGGGGGAAAACGCCGGGCTGGTATTCGTCAACAACACCTCCAATGTGCAGCTCGACATCATGCGCCACACCATGCTATTCAGCGGGCTGGAGGCAATCGTACAAAACCAGAACCGCCAGCAGGCCGGTCTGAAACTATTCGAGTTTGGCAAAACTTACCACAAACAAACGGACGGCGGGGCGGACAAATACATCGAAGACCAGCACCTGTCGCTCTTCATCACGGGGCAGCGGTGGCCGGAAAGCTGGCGCAACACAGCCAACACGGCGGCCGATTTTTTCACCCTGAAAGCATTCGTGGACAATGTCTTGCACCGCTTGGGAATCAGCGGTTTTCAGGAAACCATTATCTATGACGATGTTTTTGCCTTCGGCAAAATGTACCACCGCGGGCCGCAAACGCTGGCTACTTTCGGCAAAGTGCAGCCGAAGATTTGCAAAATGACTGGCATAAAAGGTGAGGCGTTTTACGCTGACATGAACTGGGACCTGCTCCTTGATGCCCAAAAACACAGTTCGATTTCCTTAGTGGAACTTAACCGGTTCCCCACTGTACGCAGAGACCTGGCCCTTGTGGTTGGTAAATCCGTGAAATTTGCCGACCTTGCAGCCCTCGCCAAAAAAGTTGGCAAGAAGTTTTTGAAAGAGATAAATTTGTTCGACGTATTTGAAGACGAAAGCAAATTGGGCACCGGAAAAAAATCCTACGCCCTCAGTTTTACTTTCGAAGATACGGCCCGCACCCTCCAGGATATAGAAATCGAGGAAGTGATGAGCCAACTTATCGGGGCCTACGAAACGAAACTCGAAGCGGTGGTCAGGCGTTAGTTGGAAATTGGCAATTAGAAACTTGGGGTTAGCAACCCTTTTTCAGGCGGTTGCTATTCACCATATCGCAAAATGACCGGACAACTCGAAAATATAGAACGCAAAGTGCAGCTTTTGGCAGAGCGGCTTACCGCCCTGCGCCAGGAAAATGCAGCACTCGCCCAAGAAAATAATAAACTCAATGCCGGACTTCAGGCGCAGCATGAGCGCATCGGCGAATTGACACAAAGATTATCGAATACGCAGCGGGCATTGGCTCAGCAGCGGGGGGACGAAACGGAAAGTTCCCAAAGGTTGAGAAACCAAATTGACCAATACATCAATGATATTGATCAATGTATTGCGTGGCTACAAAATGCTTAGGATATGGAGGATAGGGACAGCAAACAACTGACAGTAACGATAGCAGGAAGACCATATCCTTTGAAAATAAAAGCGAATGATGAATCTGTCATCCGCAAAATCGTCAAGGAAGTCAATGAAAAAGTTAACCGTTTTCAATTGGCATACCCAAACCGTGAAAAACAAGATTGCTTAGCAATGGCACTCTTAGCATACGCGGTTGATTTGCACAAAGCTTCCAGCCAACCCGATTCTTTCTCTTCCGAACTTTCCGGCCAACTTTCCCGCATCAACGCGCTTCTCGATGAAGCACTGAGCTGACCAGCTCCTGCGCACATTTTTACTCATTGGTGAAATGTCCTCGATGCACCGGCACTGCGCCAGCACCCATCAAGCCGTTTTGCCTGCAAACCATTAAATTCATAGACGCTATGGAAATAGGAATCGGATTAGCCGCCGGACTGGTTGCCGGATTGATAGCTGGCTACTTCATCATTTCTGCCGTTTTGAAAAAAAATCAGCAGAAAATGGTGGACGACATGAACGCCAAAGCTGACCAGGAACTCAAGCAAGCCCAGCAAACAGCAAAACGCATCCTCGATGATGCCGAAGAAAAACACGAAAACATCAAGCGCCGCAAAATTGAAGAAGCCAAAGACCGCTTCATCAAAATGCGCGCTGATTTTGAATCCGAAAAAGCCAACAAGCTCGTAAGTTTCAAAGAACGTGAACTGGAAATCCGGGGACTTGAAAAAGACCTCCAGTTAAAAGAAGATAAATTTAAAGACCTCGCAAAAACGTTGGATACCCGCAAGGCCGACCTCGACCAGCAGGAGGCCGAATTCGTGGCCATCCGCGAAAACCTCGACAAACAACTGAAAGTCGTGGCGAAACGAAAAGAAGAGCTGGAAGCCGCCAACGAGCAACGCATCAAGGCACTGGAAAACATCTCAAAACTCACCCAAGCCGAGGCAAGGGAACAACTCCTCGAAGCCGTGAAAAGCAAAGCCCAAACCGATGCCATGTCCCTCATCAAAGACACTATTGCGCAAGCAAAACTGGACGCCGCAAAAGAGTCTAAGAAAATCATCATCCAAACCATACAACGCATGGCCTCGGAGTACACCATCGAAAATACGGTGTCCGTATTTCAATTGGAAAGCGACGACATGAAGGGCCAGATTATCGGCCGCGAGGGCCGCAACATCCGCGCCCTCGAAGCTGCCACTGGTGCTGAAATAGTGGTGGACGACACCCCGGAGGCCATCGTCATTTCCAGCTTCGACCCTATCCGCCGCGAGATCGCCCGCCTGTCGCTGAAAAAATTAGTGACCGACGGCCGCATTCACCCCGCCCGCATCGAAGAGGTGGTAGCCAAAACCCGCAAACAGCTTGATGAACAGATTGTCGAAATCGGCGAACGCACTGTCATAGAACTTGGCATTCACGGCCTCAACGCTTACCTCGTAAAAATGGTAGGACGCATGCGCTTCCGCTCCTCCTACGGCCAAAACCTCCTCAAGCACTCCATCGAAACCGCCAACCTGTGCGGCATCATGGCTGCCGAATTGGGGCTTAGCCCCAAACAGGCGAAGCTGGCAAAACGCGGCGGCCTGCTCCACGACATCGGAAAAGTAGCCGAAGAAGAAACCGAGCTGTCGCACGCCATCCTCGGCATGCAGATTTGCGAGAAAAACGGCGAAACCCCCATCATTTGCAACGCTGTGGGCGCCCACCACGACGAGATAGAGATGAACAACATCATCGCCCCGCTTGTGCAGGCTTGCGATGCCATTTCCGGTGCCCGCCCCGGTGCCCGCCGCGAAATTCTGGAAAGCTACCTCAAACGCATCGGCGAACTCGAAGAGCTGGCTATGGGTCACGATGGGGTGCAAAAAGCTTACGCCATGCAGGCCGGCCGCGAACTCCGCGTCATCGTAGAAGCTGAAAAAGTCACCGACCAATATGCCGACGACCTCGCTTTTATGATTTCTCAAAAAATACAGGAGGAGATGCAGTATCCCGGCCAGATAAAAGTGACCGTCATCCGGGAGAAGCGCGCTATTCAGTTCGCCCGGTAATACCACGCTGCTCCATACATTCAAAAGCCTTCCCGGATGTGTTCCGGGAAGGCTTTTTCCTGTGCATTGAAACGTGCTTCTTCTGCCTATTCCCCTTTTTTCCTCATAGCCACCACCGGGAATGTTCTGCCGCAGCCCGTAAATCTCTTCCCATTCATGGTGAGGGCCACTTTGTACTGATACACGCTGTCCGACATCGTATCGCCACATTTTTCGGAGAAAACGGAAATGCGAATATTATCGCCGGTGTCGTGGTTGATGGAAGCGTAAATGGTGGTTGAATCTTCCATAGTTGATGGGACAAAGGGGAAAAATCTGGAGCCATCGAAGCCGAGTTCCTGAAATTCAATGACGCCTTCATTGGCAGAAATCTCAGCCTGCCAGAACGGCTCGTTGCCAAGTGCCCACAAGTCGTAGGGAATGCAGGTGTTGCGGAAATTTTTGACTTCCAGGTTCACGATTTCCGTCAGGATAATAAAGGCTGTGTAATTATCCGGCAAAGTCATCGCTCCGAAAAAATCCGTTTTAAAACCCTTCACTTCTGCGTAGATGGCTTGCCCGGGATAAGGGTAGCGCAGCATGCGCTTGAAGTTGCGGTTGATGGCACCGGTTTCATCAATGGCGAGATAGCGTTCGCCGGGGGCGGCGCAGTCGAGGTAGGTACTCGTTTTTTCATTGAAAATATACAAGCCGCTAAATGGGGCTGGCGGATGCTGTGGCAGCAAAGTTTTCCAGGTCAGAGGGGCCAGTTTGTTCAACGTATCAGGGCCAGCGGGCAACCCTTCGTCGAGTGCTTTCCAGGTGGCGTGCTGTCCGTCTTCGTCCAAATTGGCCAGCACACGGGCAAAATAAACATCACCAACTTTTTCGAGCAGGGAAAGTAACACTTGGCCATGCTGCTTTCCCGTCAGGGAATCTACATTGTTGGAAAATAGCAGCAATTCCTGAAAGGCCTGCTCGTCTTTGTGGACGGCCTTGGCCACTTTCCCGGTGTAATCGAAGGCGTTGTGGCTGGCGGCTTTGAGTAATTCAACGGGGACCAGGATTCCGCTCACGTTAGCCGGGCCTCTTTCACAACCGGTAATCAGGACAAGAAGAAGGCAATAAAGTATTGGCCGCATATATCAGCGCTTTGGTATCGTGCGCATCAGTGCTTCAGCCAAAAGCAAGAAGGGCAAATTAGCTGAGGCACAAATACGCCTGTTCAAATTAAATCTTAGCCATTTTAAATTGCGATTTATCTGGTTTCAGGTCGTGGTTTTCCCCGAAGGTGCCATTCTCGTTTTGCGTCAAAACCGTCATGCGCTCCTCCCGTAGTTTGCCTTTATCGTCGGTGAGCGTGTAGTGCTGAATGATGTCCATACGGCCATCTTTGTTCAGGTCTCGCAGCCAGGCATCCTGTTGGTTGCACCAGCCTTCATCGCACCATGCCCATGAAACGGTTTCGCTGCGCGCCAGTGAGCCATTGGTTTGCTGAAACAGGGCGATATCGCTCGACACATATCTGCCGGGCACGCGGCACACGTAAAAGTTGTCGTATTTGCCCACAGCAAATACCTCGCCGCCGGCATTGCGCCACACGCTGGCGGTCTCTGCGTCGAAAAGCTGCAAAAAAGAGGTATCCACCAAGGTGCCCTGGTAGGGATATGTGCCCGGCTTGTCCACCCGCAAAATGGGGAATAGGTGGGGCATGATACTACTCTCCATCGGTGGAAACAGAGCGAGGAGTTTTTCCGTGAGCTTTTTCCTTTCCGCCTTTTCCACCTCCTGCACGGTCATGGGTTCATACACAAGCTGGCCGCCGTTGCAATAAATTTTCAGGCCGGTTTCCAACACCGAAAAAGAACGGGCTTTTGATAACAGTCCGAGGTAAGCTGTTTCGAGGTCAATATTGTCGCACATCCGCTCCGTGGAGGAGATGTTGGAGAGGCTCAGGTTCACGCCATCTTTGGCGAAATTGCCAAAATAGCTGTTGCAGGGGGCATCGCCTGACACTTGTTTATTACTGAATTGAAGGGAGGCATGGACGCCCGCACCGAGGCTCACGGCCTTCCGGCCCAAGGTGTAGGAAGTGAGGGTCCAATAAGTATTTTCAATAGCCCCTCCCTTTGGCGAGGGTTGGCAGGCGTAAAGAATGGCAGTAATTGACATTAAGAAAAGTAGTCGTTTTTTCATTGTTCATGCAGGTTTTGGCTTTTTCAGTGATACGCCGGGGGAGGGCGGCGGGTCACTCTTCTTCCTCTCGCTGGCCCATTTGGTTTTCGGCTTCCAGCCGGTCGAAAAGGCGGTCCACCCGCGACATTTCATCCAGCGTTTCATCTATGAAAAACTGAAGCTCAGGGATGCGCCGGACACGCTTAGCCAGCCGGTGCGTCAGGGCTTGCTTGAGTCGGTGATAGTGATTTTTCATCTCTAATATCACCTCCTGTTTGTTTTCAGTATTAAAAATGCTGAGGTAAATGTTGGCCATGGAAAAATCAGGGGTGACTTGTACCGCCGTGACTGTGACCAAAGGACCGCTGCCGTAAATGTAGGCACCCTCCTGTTGAAGCACTATGCTGAAATGCCGCTTTATCGTTTCTGACACTTGTTTTTGGCGAATCGTTGCCATGCTTTGTTGTTTAAAAATGTGACTCATGTAGGTTTTGCGTGAAAGCCAAGGGGGTTGGGGGCGGTTGCGCCGCCCCCAACCCCCTCTCCCCCGAAGAGCTCCCGATAGCTATCGGGAAAGGCGGCAATAAGGGGCAAAATTCGTTTTATTTATCTTGTAATTTAAGCGGCTTCACAGTAAACCTGCATGAGCCAACCAGTTTAGGAGGTTTATCAGGTTTAGTTTAAACTCACACAAAATCCTAAACCTTCTAAACCGGCAAGTTATTTACGACACGTTCTTTAGCTTAGAGACCTGCTAAATGCAATGAGCATCAACTGGCTTTTATCGTGGGCAAGTTAGGTATTTCTTTGCACTTCTTATTTTTCCCCGGAGCGGTTGTTTTCTGAATGCCGCAAATACATAAGCCGGACTTTCATAGAAAGTCCGGCTTTGCTGATATACGGCTATTTTACTGTCGAGCCTTGGGTTTTGGCTATCACGGGTATTTGCTTCAGGCTCGCCAGCTTCTCTCACAAGATAAAAGTGACCGGGTGACTCCAAGTCCCCCGGCTATTAGTGTCATCACTTCGCCACCACAAGTCTCGTCGTCAGGCGCTGGCCGTCCGTCACGGCGCTCACCATGTAGATTCCATTCCGGAACAGGCCGTCATTCAAATCTAATGTCACGCTGTTCTGGCCTTCGG
>SCUG01000651.1 GCA_004297645.1 Saprospiraceae bacterium
CAAGGCGGGCATTGACGTGCCCATCGTGCCAGGCCTCAAACCTCTCACCAAAGCCCACCAACTCACCTCCATTCCCCGCAATTTTTACGTAGATATTCCCGAAGAATTGTCCATAGAAATTGGCAAAGCCTCCACTCCCGAAGCCCGCACCGAAGTGGGCATCGAGTGGTGCACCATGCAATCGAAAGAACTGAAAAAAAGCGGGGTACCCTGCCTCCACTATTACACCATGGGCGACGCCACTACTATCAGAAAGGTCGCAGAGGCGGTGTTGTGAAGCCGGTATCACGGTGTTGAGATGTTACGGTGATACCACATTACCGTGGCAACTGCCCCCTCAGCTTTTCCACTTGATATTACAGCCCCCGCTGGGGTACTGCTTTGGTGGTACCTCACGGCCTTGCAAAACTGCGTCGAGGGCAGCACGAAGGTCGTTGCCGGAGGGAGGGATGCCGTTGCCAGGACGCGAGGCATCGAGCCGGCCGCGGTATGTGAGTTTCAAATTTTGGTCGAAGACGTAAAAATCAGGAGTACAGGCTGCATCATAAGCCCGCGCCACCTCTTGTGTTTCGTCGTATAAATAGGGGAAGGTGTAGCCTGCTTTTTCCGCTTGAAGCTTCATCTTATCAGGGGCATCGCCGGGGTAATTTTCCACGTCGTTGGAGCTGATGCCCACGAAACCCACGCCTTTTCCGGCGTAATCATTTACCAGCCGCACGATTTCGGGATTCACATAAATGACATAGGGGCAGTGATTGCATAGAAACATCACAACTGTGGCTTTGCCCGCCACATCCTGCAAGCCAGTCATTTTCCCACTTACGGTATCGGGGAGTAGAAACGAAGGTGCCATCATTCCAAGCGGCAACATATTGGATTCTGTGAAGGCCATGGGTTGAGTTTGTCAGTTCGTCATACGGTAGTTCTTCTGGAACTGCCGGGATGTGAAATGGGGATATTTGCAAAGAAAAGCAATTGGAGAAAAATCCCCAAGCCCCAGGATATTGAAGCCTTCCCGCATTTTATTGTTCGGGTGAGATAGCATATTCCCTTTACAATTCTTACCTTTTGCTCCAAATTTCACCGCTATGAAAAAAGTCTGCTTCCTTCTGCCACTCCTCCTTTTCTTTTTGGCTTCCAATGCCCAAACTTATATGCCGCTGCAAGACAACTTCGAGCCGGCTAATGGAGACAACATCAAATTCGCCGCAGGCGAATACGCCTTCCCGGATAGCGAGAAAGACGGCGTCATTCGCATAGTCGGGAAACAAAACATCACACTCGATGGCGACAGCGTGCAGGTGGACGGCGTTGGCTACGGGGGCTACCTCATTTATCTCGAAAATTCGAGCGGCATCACCATTCGGAACTTCACCGCCGGCGAGCGCTTTTTCTACTGCGTGTACGCCGTGAATTGCGATGACATCACCATCGAAAACTGCAACTTCTCGCACAATGTCCGCACCGATGAAGGGTGGATCGTCATCTTCGACGGGCCGTCTCTGGCCCACGGCGGCGGCGTATTTATGAATGAGTGCACCAACAGCCTCATCACAGGCAACCTGATGACGGACCAAAACGACGGCGCTGCAATTTACAATTGCGACAACATCACTTTCTTCGGCAACGACTTTTCCTGGAACACCAGCTACGGCATCCGCATGTGGTACTCCCACAATTGTACTATTGACAACAACAACTGCTCGAACGTGAACCGCCCGCTCACCGACCCCAGCGACTGCGCAGCGCTGCTCATGTTCCGCTCCCACGGCAACACCGTGACAGACAACGACCTCAGCTATTCCGGCGACGGCGTATTCCTCACCGACTATATGGACGACGGCCCCGGCAACAACTACATCGCTTACAACGACTGCTCATACTCGCCACACAACGCCATCGAAGCCACTTTCTCCGACGGCAACATTTTTAAACACAATAGCTGCAACCACAGCAATTGGGGGCTTTGGCTCGGATACTCCTGGAACACGGTGGTGGACAACAACGACATTCAATTTAACGCAGGCCTCGACCCCGACCAGGGCGGCGGCATCGCCATTGACCGGGGGTACAATAATGTGATCACGAATAACACCATCGCACACAACCACCGTGGCGTCAGGCTTTGGGAGGGAAACTTAATCTCGCCATACACCAATAGCTCCCATGACTACCTCATTGAAGATAATTACTTTTATGGCAACCGCGAAGCCATATATGCCGCCAATGTAGAGCACTTAGTCAGCACGGGTAATTCCTTGTCCTGGAATTTCCACGACATTCGGATACAGGGGAATGCTGATATAGACACGATTTCCAATTGCTACTTCAGCACGAGCGCCGGATTTTACATCGAGAACAAATCTGCTGACGACATTTTTGCCCACGACAACTTCTTCCAGGCGTACCCCGATTTGATTGACTGCAAAATCTTTGATGAAAACGACAGCCCCGTTTACGGCAAAGTCGAATACCTTCCTTACGAACAGGGTACACCCCCGTCCATTATGACTTTGCCACCCGATGACTTGGCAGAATGGCCCGCCACCTGGGATGCTTACTATTATGTGGAGGATGCCGGGGAAACTTCTATCAGTTGGGACATCAACGACAAGAAAAGCGGATATACCTCCCTCTATGTGGACACAGAAGCCGGCTGGGATATGCACCTCCACTACTTCCCGCCCGTCTCCGACACGGGAGGAACCTTGCTGGCTTCCTGGGCCTTGGCCGACACAGGCTTCATCCGCTTCTGGATGAAATTCAATATCACCGACCCGACCAACTTCTGGGGCATACAGGAGGGCTTCGTTCGCCTCGGCGACAATTGCGGAAACTATTACGAATACGCCATGAACCCCGGCGTGGTGAATACAGCTTGGGGACCTTGGCGGTATTTTCAAATCCCACTGACCGGCAACAGCAACTGGACCCGCACCGAAA
>SCUG01000064.1 GCA_004297645.1 Saprospiraceae bacterium
CAACATGCAGAGCAGCGCCACCACGGTTTTGCCGCTGCCCACGTCGCCTTGCAGCAGGCGGTTCATGTGGATGCCAGAGCCGGTGTCCTGCCTGATTTCCCTGATGACCCGCTTCTGCGCCTCCGTCAGTTCGAAGGGCAGTTTTTCTTTGTAAAACGTGTGGAAATAATCGCCGACTTTGGAGAAAACATGGCCCTTGACGCTGGCCTTCCGGCGGTATTTGCTTTGGAGCAGCCGCATTTGCAGGAAAAACAATTCCTCGAATTTCAGGCGGTTGATGGCGGCGTCGAGTTCCTGCTGGTTTTTGGGAAAATGAATCCAGCGCAGTGCGTCGTAGCGGCTGGGAAATTTCATTTTCTGGAGCAGGTAGTCCGGCAGGTTTTCTGGTAGAACCTGCCCCGATCGCTCGGGGTCGGCGGGGGAGAGTTTTTCAAAAAGCGCCTCCATGAGCCGGCGGCGGCCACGGGCGTCGAGGCCTTTGGTGTTCAGCTTGTCGGTGCTGGAATAAACGGGGGCGAAGGTGGGCGCCGCCTGTACGCCCTCCGGCGTCACCTCCTCCATCTCCGGGTGCGGGATGTTGAGGAAGTTGTTGAAGGCATTGACCCTGCCGAAGACGACGTACTCGCCGGCCACTTTCAGTTGCTTTTCCAACCAATAAACCCCCCGGAACCAGACCAGCTCGATGACGCCCGTCTCGTCGCGGAAGCGGCCGATGAGCCGCCGCTTGGCGCCTTCGCCTACCACATCTATTTTGCGGAGGATGCCTTTGAGTTGCACCTCGCCGCTCTGGTCGTTCAGGTCCCCTATTTTGTGAAACACGGTTTTGTCCACATAGCGGTAGGGGAAGGCCATGAGCAGGTCGCCGAAGGTGTGGATGCCCAGCTCCTTTTTCAGCATGCCGGCTTTGATGGTGCCGACGCCTTTGAGGTATTCGATGGGGGTGTCGAGGATGGTGGTCATTGTCAGGTTCAGTTGGCGCTCTGTGGTGCGAGGTAAAGGTAAGGAAAACTGGCAAGGCTGGAAGATGACCATCGCGAGTCAGGCTTCGCTCAACATAAAATGGCTGGGGATACATTCCAAAGCCCGGCGGTTAGAGTGGTGCAAAATGCAGCTTTATTCATACCTATGGGTGGTGCTGCCTCCTTCAATTACCGCCCAATCTCCCCTCTACCCTATTCACCAGATTTTGGTAATCTGCATTCCCCTCCTTCAGAGCGTCGTAGGTGTCGGCGATGATGCCGTTTTCATCAATCAAATAGCTGGTGGGGTAGCCAAAGGGATTTTGGAAAACCTCGTCCGCCAGTTGCTCGCTGTTCGGGAGGATGGTGTATGGGAGGGGCGTTTTTTTCAGGAATTCCGCCACCCGTTGCTTGCGGTTGCGGCAGATGCCGATGATTTCGAATTTTTCACTGCTCCATTTTTTGCTCAGGGTAGTCAGGTCGGGAAGTTCTTCGATGCAAGGTTTGCACTCAATGAACCAGAAATTCAGCAGGTACCATTTTCCTTTGAAGTCGTGATTGGTAAAAGTTTTCCCGTTCATCCCGGCAGCCGAAAACTCCGGCAGGGCAGCCCCTACCAAGCAGTCGCCGTCGAAGAGGGTGCGGCCTTCCGTTTGCACAGGCTCGCATTTTTTCAATGCCTCCCGATAGGGTATGCCCTTCTGTCCGGGCGTTTGAGCGCACGCTGACAGTAGGCTGAACACGGCTAATAGCAGGGTATTTTTCATGATGAAAAAGCGTAGGCAAAATAGATTTCGGGGATTGATAAGGTGGCCCAAATGGTATCCCCTCAAAAGGGCTGGTATTTTCGAGCGGCCGGGTTTTGAACCCGGTGGTTTGAGTGGGAAACCGCCGGGTTCAAAACCCGGCCACTCGAAGAACTGCCTTTCAATTTTGAACGGATACCCCAAATGGTCATTCCAATCAGTTCCTATTTTTTTAAAGTGCAGCATTACTTGTGGCATCTGTTGCCGCAAAACTACCAACTTTCCCCTACCTTCACCCCTCAAAAATTCCAACAACATGAAGCTCAGATTCACCCTCCTGGCGCTCCTCGCCGCACTCACCCTGACCGCACAGAAAGATTCTTTACAGAATGACAAGAAGTGGGATGTCAACAATCCTCCTGGCGAAGGCTGGAACTGGAAGCCCGTCCAATTCACCACCACCGAAGGCACCTGGATCAATCTCGACGTCAGCCCCGACGGCCAGACCATCGTCTTCGACCTGCTGGGCGATATTTATAAAATGCCCATCACCGGTGGCAAGGCGACTCCACTGCGGCAGGGCGTCGCCTGGGAATCGCAGCCCCGTTTCTCGCCCGACGGCAAACGCATCCTCTTCACCTCCGACGCTGGCGGCGGCGACAATTGCTGGACAATGAACGCCGATCCCGATAGCTATCGGGACGACGCCAAGCAGGTGACCACCGAAGATTTCCGCCTGTTGAACAATGGCGTTTGGGTGGATAACACCTACTTCGTAGCCCGCAAGCACTTCACCTCCGGGCGCTCGCTCGGCGCTGGCGAAATGTGGATGTACCACATCACCGGCGGCGAGGGTCTGCAACTCACCGAGCGCAAAAATGACCAGCAGGACGTGAACGAACCGTCCGTTTCGCCCGACGGCCGCTATGTCTATTTCAGCGAGGACGTGTATCCCGGCGGCGGGTTTCAATACAACAAAGACCCGAACAGCCAGATTTTTGTCATCCGCCGCTACGACCGGCAGGAGGGCAAGGTGGAGGATGTGATTCCCCCCGATGGCTATCGGGGCGGCGGCGCTTCCCGCCCACAGATTTCCAACGACGGCAACCTGCTCGCCTACATCAAGCGGGTGCGCACAAAGACGGTGCTTTACGTCCACGACCTGCGCACGGGCGAGGAGTGGCCCCTCTTCGACCAACTGAGCAAAGACCAACAGGAGGCTTGGACGATCTTCGGCACCTACCCCGGCTTCGACTGGATGCCCACCGACAATGAAATCGTGATTTATGGTTTGGGGAAAATATGGCGGGTGCCCGTTGGCCTGGGCGTCGAGAAGCCGGCGAAGGCGGTGGAGATTCCTTTCACGGTGGACGTGGATATGAAGGTGGCGGAGACCTTGCGTTTCAAAAACAAGGCCTTTGAAGATGAATTGAACGTGAAAGTGATCCGGCAGGCGGTGACCTCGCCGGATGGCAAGATGGTGGTTTTTAATGCCGTCGGTAAACTTTGGAAAATGAATTTGCCAGATGGCACGGTACAACTTCTCGGCCCCACAATCGTCAAGGAAAAGGGTGGTAAATTACCCTTCGAATACGAAGCATCATTCTCCCCGGATGGAAAAACAATCATTTACGTTACTTGGGATGACGAGGCAATGGGAACAATTCAAACTTTAGACCTCGCCTCAAGCCAGCGGAAGGTTTTGACAAAATCCCCCGGTATCTACCGCACCCCCGCCTTCTCCCCCGACGGCAAGTGGATAGTTTACCAAAAAGAAAGCGGCAATGGGCACCAGGGTTTCACGCACTGCACCGAGCCTGGCATCTACCTCATGGCTGCCGACGGCAGCGGGGAGCCGAAACTGCTCACCCCGAACGGTAGCTTCCCGCAGTTCAGCGCCGACGGCAAACGGGTATTTTACCAAAAAGGCGGCTACCTCTTCGGCAGCCTCGTCAAGAGCATGGAAAGCGTGGACCTGAACGGCCAAAACAAGAAGGAACATTTCGATGGAAAATACGCCCAACGCTACGTCATCAGCCCCGACAACAACTGGGTGGCGTGGTCGGAACTGTACAAAGTTTACGTCGCCCCGTTCCCCAAAACAGGGAAAAAAGCGAGCCTGACGAGCGGCACCAAAGCCGTGCCCGTGGCGCAGGTCGCACGGGACGCCGGCATCAACATCCACTGGTCCGCCGACAGCAAGACGCTGCACTGGACGCTCGGCAACGAGTATTTCACCGACAACCTCACCGAGCGCTTCAAATTCCTGGAGGGCAGCCTCGACAGCCTGCCGCCGATGGATTCCGTGGGCCTGAAAATCAATCTCACTTTACCGGCTGACAAACCGGAAGGCAGCATCGCCTTCACCAATGCCCGCATCATCACGATGGAGGGTAATCAAGTAATTGAAAAAGGCACGGTCGTGGTGGAGGGCAACCTCATCAAGGCTTTGGGTGCAAAAGTGAGCGTGCCCAAAGGTGCGAAGGTGATAGATTGCAGCGGCAAGACCATCATGCCCGGCATCATAGATGCGCACGCCCACAGCGGCAATTTCCGCTACGGCCTCAGCCCGCAAAAGCAGTGGGAGTATTACGCCAACCTCGCCTACGGCGTCACCACTTCGCACGACCCCAGCACGAACACCGAGATGGTTTTTGCGCAAAGCGAACTCATCAAAGCGGGCTACATGGTGGGGCCGCGCCTGTTCAGCACAGGCACCATTCTGTACGGCGCCGACGGCGACTTCAAGGCTGTCATCAACTCCCTCGACGACGCCCGCTCGGCCTTACGCCGCACGCAGGCCTTCGGCGCTTTTTCGGTAAAAAGTTACAACCAGCCCCGCCGCAACCAGCGTCAGCAAATCATCGCTGCCGCCCGTGAACTCGGCATCGAGGTGGTGCCGGAGGGCGGCTCGTTTTTCTACCACAACATGAGCCAGGTAGTGGACGGCCACACCACCATCGAGCACAACATCCCCGTGGTACCCCTTTACAAAGACGTGACCACGCTTTGGGCCGCCACCCACACGCACAACACGCCCACCCTCATCGTCAGCTACGGCGCCGTCAGCGGCGAGTACTACTGGTACCAGCACACCAACGTTTGGGAGAAGGAGCGCCTGCTCAGCTTCACACCCCGCGGCGTCATTGACAGCCGCTCCCGCCACCGCACCATGATTCCAGAGGAGGAGTACGAAAACGGCCATATCCTCGTCTCCAAAAGTTTGAAAAAACTGAGCGACGCCGGTGTGAAAATCAACCTCGGCGCCCACGGCCAACTCAACGGACTCGGCGCCCACTGGGAACTTTGGATGCTCCAACAAGGTGGGATGACGAACATGGAAGCCCTGCGCTGCGCCACCATCAACGGGGCTATTTCCCTCGGTATGGACGAGCAAACCGGCAGCCTCAAACCCGGCAAACTGGCCGACCTGATTGTCTTGGATAAGAACCCATTGCAGGACATCCGCAACTCGGAATTTGTGAAATACACGATGGTGAATGGACGCCTCTACGATGCTGCCACGATGAACGAAATCGGGAACTACGACCGCAAACGGACGAAGTTTTATTTTGAGCAACCGGGCAGCGGTAATGGGTATCCGTATTTCCTGGAGACGAATAGTTTTATGACGCCGCAGTGTTGCTGGAAGGATTAGAAAGCCAGAGGCACGAAGGATTTCTAAGCCCGGAACAATGCCATTCCTTTTCGGTTCTCATCCACTCAGGCAGGCTTAGAAATCCCTGCGGGCTTTCCAATCCTTTCGGTACGAGGGATTGGAAAGCCCGAAGGGATTTCTAAGCCCGGAACAATGCCATTCCTTTTCGGTTCCCATCCACTCAGGCAGGCTTAGAAATCCCTGCGGGCTTTCCAATCCTTTCGGTACAAGGGATTGGAAAGCCCGAAGGGATTTCTAAGCCCGGAACAATGCCATTTCCTTTTG
>SCUG01000652.1 GCA_004297645.1 Saprospiraceae bacterium
CTCAAATTCAATTGCTGTTGGTTGGGCGGTGTTTAGAGCTTGTTTGCGCTTTGGCTTTCGTCAAAAAAATGCCTCTTTTTTGATGCTACTTCGTTGGGAAAATAGGCATATAACTAAGGCTATGTTCCCATTTTACCGCCTTCCCGGCGTAAAGCCGGGACAAGTGTCTCATCAAAAAAACTGACGCTTTTCCCATCGAAACCCAAAACACAAACAAGCTCTTAGAAATGCAATGATTTGACCGGCAAATAATCAGACTTCTAAACGCCCGGGTGAATTATGACTCTTGGAATTATGGGGTACATTTACAGCAAAATTACACCTTACTCGCATTAAACGCCACTTTTATAAATGGGGCGGAAGATTGTCAAATTCCTTAACACCGTAACTAAAAAAAAAACCGCTTTTGGTGCAATCGCTTTTACAAACTGAAATATTATGCCGTATAACGCTGCTCGTCTGGGAGCGGGTTCCCATTCGTTCCGCAATGTTCAAATACCTCATCCCCGCACTGCCTTTTGCTGCTAAAACCACCATGCCATGCCCGTCGTAACATTAACCACAGATTTTGGCCTGAACGATTATTACGTGGCCATTCTCAAGGGCGCCATGTTGTCCGAAAACCCTGGCTTGCAAGTGGTGGACATTACCCACAATGTCATTCCTTACAACATCGTGCAGGGGGCTTTTGTGCTGAAGAATACCTATCCCCATTTCCCCGAAAACACCATCCACCTTGTCAGCATCAACAACTACTCCGGCAACCTGGCGTTCATCGCTTTCCAACATGAAGGACATTATTTTGTGGGGCCTGATAATGGCATCTTCTCGCTAATGTTCGGCGAACTGCCGGGAGAAGCTTACCGGCTGGCTTACGAGCCAGACGACCCCTTTCCCCTGAGAGAAGTTTTTACCCATGCTGTCACCCATCTCTGCGCCGGCAAACCCTTCCATGAAATTGGCCTGCCTGCCGGCGAAACAGAACACCGCATTGCTCTGCAGCCCGTCATCACTGCCGCCCAAATCAGAGGCTCCGTCATTTATGTGGACCATTATGAAAATGTGGTGGTGAACATCACCAAAGAGCTGTTCGAAAAGGTGCGCAATGGCCGCAAATTCGCCCTTTATTTTAAGCGCAACGACCCCATCACAAAACTCAGCCGTATTTACCACGACGTGCCTGCCGGCGAAACGCTATGCCTGTTCAACTCGGCTGGCCACCTCGAAATCGCCATCAATCTCGGCAAGGCCGGCAGCCTGCTGGGGCTGAACTTAGACGACGTAGTGGAGGTGAATTTCTTTTGACCGGCTGTAAAAACCGGGTGCCGGATAAATAGGATGAAAGGCAAGCACCAGCGGTACGATTGCTTCAGGCAAACGTATCGCTCAGAGCAAAAAGACCTATGAGGTTTTTGAAAACCTCATAAGTCTGACCGAACGTTGAAATCATGGACCTGAATCTGCAAGAAAAAGTATTCATCGTCAGTGGTGGCTCCAAAGGCATTGGAGAGGCCATCACCCGCGCCATTGCTGCCGAAGGTGGCATCCCGGTCATCGCCACCCGTTCGGCGGGTGTCACCGAGGCGTTGGTGGATGAAATAAAAAGGAACGGCGGCGAGGCCTTTTACGTGATAGGTGATTTGCAAAAAACGGAGAACTGCAAAAATGCCGTGGAAGAAACCATCGCCCGGTACGGGCGCCTCGACGGCATCGTGAACAACGCCGGGGCCAACGATGGGGCCAGCCTCGAAAAAGGCCCCGAAGCCTTCCGGGCATCCATCGGCCTCAACCTTTTTCACTATTTCGACCTCGTGCATTACGCCCTGCCGCACCTGAAAAAGAGCCGGGGTGCCATCGTCAATATCAGCTCGAAAGTGGCGCTGACGGGGCAGGGACAGACCTCCGGTTATGCTGCCGCCAAAGGTGCCCAATTAGCTCTGACGCGGGAGTGGGCAGCGGCCCTGCTACCCTGGTCTGTTCGCGTAAACGCCATCCTGCCGGCGGAGGTGATGACGCCGCTGTACCGCAAATGGTTGAACTCCAACTTCGGCGACCCGGCGGCCAAAGAGGCCGAAATTACCGCAAAAATTCCGTTGGAAAAACGCATGACGACGGCTGCTGAAATTGCCGCCATGGCCGTCTTTCTGCTCTCTGATAGATCGGCCCACACCACCGGCCAATTCATGGTGGTGGACGGCGGCTACGTCCACCTCGACCGGTCGCTGACGTGAAGATGATGCCCCCGCCAATACGCCAATACGCCAATTCAATATGGAGAAAAAACCAGTCGTACCGAAATCCCTGCTCATACCCTTCGTGCTCATCACTTCGTGCTTTGCGCTTTGGGGCTTCGCCAATGATGTGACCAATCCGATGGTGAAAGCCTTTTCGAAGATTTTTCTGATGAGCAATTTTCAAGGCTCGTTGGTGCAGCTTGCCTTCTACGGGGGGTATTTTGCAATGGCGATTCCCGCCGCCATTTTCATCAAAAAATTTTCTTACAAATCCGGCATTTTGATGGGGCTGGCCCTGTATGCCATCGGAGGGCTGCTCTTCGTGCCGGCCAGTTGGACGGGGCAGTTCACGCCGTTTCTCGTCGCCTACTTCGTGCTCACCTGCGGTCTGTCGTTTTTGGAGACGAGCGCCAATCCCTACATCCTTTCGATGGGGCCGGAGGAGACAGCGACGCAGCGCCTGAACCTCGCCCAGTCTTTTAATCCGATGGGTTCTCTGGTGGGGATGTTCGCCGCCAGTCAGTTCATCCTCGCCGGACTCGACGGCAGCGACTATGCCACCCGTCAGGCCATGCCAGCGGAGCAATTCGAGGCCGTAAAAATGGCGGATTTGGGGGTAGTTCGGGGGCCTTATGTGGCCATTGGGTTGGTGATTCTGGCCGCCTTTGTTTTGATAGCTTTGGTGAAAATGCCGAAGAATCAGGACGCTGACAGTTCCATCAATATGCGCAGTTCCTACCGCCGGTTGTTCAAAATTCCACATTACCGGGAGGGCGTGGTGGCTCAGATGTTTTACGTCGGCGCCCAAATCATGTGCTGGACGTTTATCATCCAATACGGCACGGAGGTGTTCGTGGCGCGGGGCATGGGCGAGCAGGCCGCCGAGGTGCTTTCGCAGAAATACAACATCGCCGCCATGATAATTTTCGGCGTCAGCCGGTTCATCTGCACTTTTTTACTCAAATACATCCGGCCCGGCGCCCTGCTCATGTACCTCGCCATCGGGGCGGCGGTGCTGATTTCCGGCGTGATATTTTTCGGTGGCATGGCGGGGCTGTACTGCCTCGTGGGTGTGTCGGCCTGCATGTCGCTCATGTTCCCGACGATTTACGGCATTGCGCTAAAAGGCACGGGCGATGATGCAAAATTCGCCGCCGCCGGGCTGGTGATGGCGATTTTGGGCGGCTCCATCATGCCGCCGTTGCAAGGCCATCTGATTGACATTTGGAATGTCAGCGCCTCTTTCATTTTGCCGCTAATCTGTTTTGTGGCGATTGCCGTTTTCGGCCTGAGGGTGATGCGGGTGCATCGTGCGTGATGGCGTTGTGCCCGTTGCGTTGTTGCGTAAAATAATGTGCCACGCAACGCCGCTACGGGCGCAACGGTTTTTTCGGGTGCCTATGTTCTTTTTTGCATTTCCCAGGTAACCAGACATTCCGATGAATATTGGGAGGTGCCCCCGCTGTAACCGCCTTCCGGCAGGTGCCGGGATATGTGGCTGGTTGTATCTGAACCGTCCCGTACATTCCCGGCGAAATGTCAGTTACCCGATAAAATCAAAAGGAGGTAATAGACGCACGTGTCAAAGTTTCATGCTCCCCTTGCTTCCCATTACAGAAAATCGTAAACTTGAAACCGCTTACGGAAGCTTCCATACCAGACAATCCGAGAATAACCGTACCTGCCCCGCAGTGGCAACCTGAAAATCCGAGACTCCAATACACTGACTGAATAAACACGC
>SCUG01000653.1 GCA_004297645.1 Saprospiraceae bacterium
CTTTTGTATTCATCTGTAGGTTTTCGTCCTGCCAAATTATTGCATTTCCCGGTAGTGGCAAAAATCCGCCCATCTTCCCGGTAGCGTTTTAAGCCTTTCCCCGGCCCCAACAAGCTCTATACCGGTACAAAAAAACCAATTCCTCCATCCCATCAACATGTGATTGCCGGGCACCTCCACCGTCACTATCTTTGTGGCATGAAAACGATTTCACTCGCCATCATAGAAGACAACGATATCATTCAGGAAAGCCTGAGTACTTTCCTCGGTGGCGACCCACAATTCGACCTTCAACTTACGGCTGTTTCTGTCGAAGAATTTCTTTCCGCCGTTGGCGGCAACCCTATGCTGTCCCCTGCTGTCGTCCTGCTGGATATTCAATTGCCAGGAATGTCAGGCATCGAAGGAATACCTCACATTAAAAAACTACTGCCCGAAGTCAGCATCATCATGCTCACCACTTTCATTGAAAGCGAGAAGATTTTCGCCGCCCTCTGCGCCGGGGCCTGTTCCTATCTTGCCAAAAGCGTGTCGCTGCTCAACATCCGCGACGCCATCATCACCGTGAGCCAGGGCGGCTCCTATATGTCGCCCGGCATCGCTCGTAAGGTGGTGGAGTATTTCACCCCGAAAACCAATAAAATAGACAGCCCTCTGACCGCCCGGCAACTCGAGATAGTACAATGCATCGTGGATGGCTTGAGTTATAAAATGGTGGCTTTGCGGCTTAATATCTCCTTAGACACCGTCCGCACCCACATCAAAAACATTTACCAGATTTTGGAGATCAACAGCAAGGGAGAGCTGATCCGGAAATCGTTGAACAGGGAGGTCTAAGCGCAAAAAGGGCCAGCCACATTGCATCGGGGCAGATAAACGCAGATTTTGGCAAGAGCCTAAACGTACCACCGCTTTTGATGAAAGTGACCGGGTGAGTTGCAGTCACCCCGTTCACTCCCTCCGCCAGGGAAATTAGTGGCCGGGTGACTTGGAGTCACCCGGCCACTTGGCATCATCGCCTCGCCCCCATAATTCCTGCCGTTAATTGCTGACTGTCCGTTACGTGGCGCACCATGTAAACCGCGCACTGCAAAGTTTTGGGCAGCAGCTATTATTACTTTGCGTCCTTGCGTCTTGGCGTCTTGGCGTTGCAATATAACGCCAGGACGCAAAGCAATGAACGCCGACCTTTATGCCGGAAACTTGACGGCGCGAGGCATAGATTCCATTTCTGAAAAGGCCGTCATTCAAATCTAATGTCACGCTGTTCTGGCCTTCGGCCAAACGATGCACGAGCACCTTGGGGCCTAACTGGCCGGAGATGGTTAGTACAAAGACACCGGACAATCGGCAAACATTTGTTACCTTTGCCGCTCATTCATTCTTCGCTAAGAGGCTGCATTGCCGGTACAGATTCCCCCGCAGGTACTCCCTACGGGACAATATTGATCACAGGTTCAACTCAACTTATTTCATCTGGAACCTTGAACAATTGAACATGAACCACCGGCAATGCAGCCTCTTTTGCTGTCATTGAACTAACCATTGCAATAACTATGGATTTATTTGAAAAATTCAGAGACCGCGGTCCACTTGGCAAGTTTGCCGACGTGGCCGAAGGGTATTTTATTTTCCCACGCCTCGAAGGCGAATTGGGAAATCGCATGACTTTTAACGGGAAGGAAGTCATTTGCTGGAGCATCAACAACTACTATGGATTAGCCAACCACCCCGAAGTCCGCAAAGTGGATGCCCAGGCCTCCAAAGACTGGGGCCTCGCCTACCCCATGGGAGCACGCATGATGAGCGGCGCCACCAAATACCATGACCAACTCGAAGAGGAGCTGGCTGAATTCGTGGGCAAGGAAAAGGCGCTGTTGGTGAACTACGGGTATCAGGGTATTTTCTCCGCCATTGACTGCTTAGTCAGCCGCCACGACGTCATCGTGTACGACGCCGAAGCCCACGCCTGCATTGTGGATGGCGTGCGCCTGCACGCCGGTCAGCGATTTGCCTTCGAGCACAACAACATCGCCAGCCTCGATAAAAACTTAGAGCGCGCTACCAAAATTGCGGAAAAGACGAATGGCGGCATCCTCGTTATCTCCGAGGGCGTCTTCGGTATGCGTGGCGACCAGGGAAAACTCCGGGAAATAGTGTCCCTCAAAGGAAAATACAACTTCCGCCTGCTCGTGGACGATGCCCACGGCTTCGGCATGCTCGGCCCCACGGGAGCCGGAACCTGCGAAGAACAGGGCGTCATAGACGATGTGGATATTTACTTCTCCACCTTCGCCAAATCCATGGCCAGCATCGGCGCTTTCTTCGCCGGCGAGCCATACGTGATGAACCACCTCAAGTACAACATGCGCTCGCAGATGTTCGCCAAGAGCGTGCCCATGCCCATCGTCATGGGTGCCCTCAAACGCTTAGAACTGATTCGCACCCTGCCGGAACTCCGCGAGCGGCTTTGGGAAAATGTCCATTACCTCCAGAATGGCCTCAAAAAAGCAGGCATGGACATCGGCAACACCAATAGCTGCGTGACGCCCGTTTATATGCACGGCGAGGTAGCCGAGGCTATGGCTCTGGTGCAGGACCTGCGCGACAATTACAGCGTGTTTTGCTCCATCGTGGTCTATCCGGTAGTACCGAAAGGTATGATTTTGCTGCGCCTCATTCCCACCTCGGTACACACCAGACAGGACATTGACGAGAGTATTGCCGCCTTTATAGTAGTAAAGGAAAAATTGGAAAGCGGCATTTACAAAGCCACCGCTGAAAAATTTATGGAGGGGGTGCATTGAGCACCGGCCATGAACAGGAAAACGAAGGCCCGGATTTTCAGTCTTGAAAATCCGGGCCTCTTTTTTCCCCATAACCTGCTTCGCAAAACCGGCAGAGCCGCCTTTTCACAAAGCGCTCCATCCTGCTGCTTTTACGACTGAAAACCTGCATGCCAACTGCCCATCCCGGTCTGCGGCGCAGTACCCATTTTGGGCCGCCACGCATGAACTCACCGAATCACCGTCACGCTCCCCGTAGCAACGCCTTCCTGTTCTTTGCAACGAAAATAGATTTTATACAAAAACACACCGGGGTTGACGGGCTTGCCTTTGTACGAGCCGTCCCATTTTTCGAGGGGGTCAGTGGTAGAGAAGACAATGTTTCCCCAGCGGTCGTAAATATCGAAGGCCAATAGTATGCCCACCACGAAGGGGTTGCTGATGCCATAGCTGTCGTTCAGGCCATCGCCATTGGGGGTGAAGGCGGTGGGCAACAAAATTTCGTTGCAGTCAAGGAAGGCGGGGTCAATGACGATGATGCGAAAGGAGTCCGTGGTAAGGCAAAAGGCATCGTCGAAGTCCAGCAGATAAGTTGTCGTTTGCGTGGGGGTCAGCACCGCATTGGGGATGGAGGGGTCGTTCACACCGGTAGCGGGGGTCCAAAGGAAATTGTTGGCGCAGGTGTGGGTGATGTTGGCCTGCACGGAATTGCCCAAGAAAATCGTGGTATCTTTTACCCCTAAGGGGGAAATACCGCTCTTGATTTGGTCGGGCCGCAGGTACAGGGCTTCGACTTCTTCGCGTTTCAGTGCCCGGCTGTATAGGCGGATTTCATCCATAAAACCCTCGAAGTCCTGGTCCACATTGCAGTTGCTACTACCTACGATGAGTGGTTCGTCGTTGCCGAGGTTCACGCGCTTCAGGCCGGGAGAGTTGATGCGAGACACCTCTTTGCCGTTGATGTACAGGATGGTTTGGCCGCCTTTGCGCACCACCACCACATGGTACCAGCAGGAGTAGTCCAGCGATTTGCCGATGGAGCCGCTGATGGTCTGGCTTTCATCCAAAGTGACGCTCAAAGAACGGGTAGCCGGGTTGTAGCGCACGGCGAAGGCATTGCCGTTGCTGCAATCGAGGCGCTTGCTGAACAGTGCCATGCTCTTAGGCGCGTTGGTAGTAGATTTGAAATAAAAACTCAACGAGAAATCAATGGTGGTGAAAGCCTTCTCAACGTCTTGCCCGAAGATGTAAAACCAATCGCCGTTGCCATCGAAACGGAGGGAGTTGCCCTCCACGCCGCAGTCGCAGATGAGGTCGCCATTCGGGAAGGTTTGTATGTTGGGGTCGCCCAGTTGGTCGGCTATTTCGCAGCCGGGCTTGTCAAAAGTAATCCAGGCGGTGAGGCCAACTTCCAATTGGCCAAATAGCGAAGTGCTGACAAAGAGAAGAAGTATGGAAAAGTATTTCATTGCGTCGAAGGATTTCTATGGCGGATGATCGAGGATTAAAAAACCTGAATTTTCGAAGCTTTAACGCCTATGCTTCACCAATATTTGACAAAACGGGAGCGCTTTAACCAAACAGCCCGCCGAGGCCGGGTGGCAACATGTGCTGAATGAGTTTTTTCGATTCGGCCTGTTCTTTTCCGGCGGCGAGTTCGAGGGCGCCGTTTACCGCCGCGAGGATTAAATCCTGCACCTGCTCCACATCCTCCCACTCTAATTTTTCTTTATCAATGGAAATATCGAGTACCTGGCGGTTGCCATTGGCGGTGACCTTCACAGCTCCGTCACCGGCCACTGCTTCCACGGTAATGGCGGCCAATTGCCGCTTCATTTCCTCTTGTTGTTTTTGGGCGTCGCCCAATAAATCTTTGAACATGCGTGTAATGGTTTGCGGATTCGGGTGCCATCTGCCCACTGAAATCACCGGGCGCAAATGTAAGGGGTTTGCATTTCCTGAAAATGATTCTGTGGCAAAATTTCGGGGGCGAAGCTCACGCAATCTCATCCGGCCTACTCCATGGGTGCCTGGAATACAGGTTTCGGGTTTCAACATCGTTCCTAAAAGTGCGCTGTCATTTTCATCATCGCTCACTCACTATACTTTGAGTTGCTGCTTTTGGCTTGGCCGGTAGCTCATATCCCGACGCAATCCCGAGTAACCGGGATGGGCAAAACCTGGCGATTGAAAGTATAATGCCGCCGTTGCGCTGATGGCGCTTTGGGGATGAATCGGTCCAATGAATAAAGGTTTTTTTTTGAAAGGTCTCCGGACTTTGTGGCGGAGGTCCGCCCATTGGCGGAATCCTGGGTACGCTTGCTGGCGGATATGTGTCCACCGGGCTGGCCCTGTTACTTTCACAGATATGGGCACATAAAAAAAGGCCACCCGTTTTGTGGGTGACCTTTGCATTGTGGCGGAGGCAGGACTTGAACCTGCGACCTTTGGGTTATGAGCCCAACGAGCTACCAACTGCTCCACTCCGCGATGTTTATTTTTAGAAAAACGCTTTTGTTTTTCATAAGCGGGGACGAAGATACACAGGCTTGTCCATTTGCCAAACTTTTGTTCCGGATATTCCGGACTGTTCAATTTTTCTTGTTGAGCAGCTCCAGAATGGATTGGGTGATGTCCATTTGCTCATTGGATACCAGCACGGGGCTGCCGCTGCCAGTGACGAGAATGTAATCGTAGCCCAAGTCTTGTTTCAGCGAGTCGAGGTAATTGCGGACGTTGGTGGTGAATTCGGCGTTGAATTTATCAGTTTCAGCCATGATTTCATTGGCCAGCCGCTCTTGCTCTGCCTGAAAAGACTGCTGCTTTTGGCCAAGGCTTTTTTCAATTTCCTGTGCTTCTTTGGGCGTGATATTGCCGCTTTGCAATCTTTGCTGGTAGGCGGCCAACTCCTTATCAAAAATACGGCCTTTGGCCTTCAGTGCTGTTTCTGCATCTGCCTGGCGCTTCTCAAGTTCGGTTTTTTTTGCCTGAAACGTTTCGCTTTTAGCATGCAGGCTATCCAGATTGATAGTCATTATTTTCAGTGGGTGCCCGGCATCTTGCTGTGCCATTGCCTCCAACTTACCTGCCGCACCTTTTGGTGTTGAAAATTTGTCAATAAAGAGATAGGCTACTGCTATGAGCAGGACGATGTTCAGGATGAGTGAAATGTTTTTCATGGAGAATTTTTATTCAAAAAAAGTGATGCATGGAGGGCGGAGAAGCTTCAGCTTTTCAGCCCGTCCGAATGAAAGTTTTTCGTCAGAATATATCAAGCCTTGCCGTGGCAATGTTTGTATTTCTTGCCACTGCCGCAGGGGCAGAGGTCGTTTCTGCCCACTTTGGGTTGGCTGCGTTTGATGGTTTCCTGCTGCTTCTGCTGCGACACGGCTTCGGCGGCGGCACGGACGCGGGCGGCTTCGGAAGAACCGCCAGTTTCGGTGCGGCTGGTGCGCAGCTTGCTCAGGTCGGTCTTCTGTGGCTCACGGGCTTGTTGCACTTGCTGATTTTCGGGCATCGCCAGCATGCCTTTCGACAGGTAGGAAGTTGCCTCTTCATTTATGCCGTAAACCAAGTCTTCGAAGAGCTTAAAAGCCTCCATTTTATAAATGACCAATGGGTCTTTCTGCTCGAAACTGGCCCCCTGCACCTTGTCTTTCAGCTCGTCCATAGAGCGCAGGTGCTCCTTCCATTTGTCGTCGATAATGGCCAAAGTGATGGCCTTTTCGATGTCCCGCATGATGGACTTGCCTTTGGACTTTACGGCATCTTCCAACTCTGCGGCGATGGGCAACATGCGGCTGCGGCCGTCGGTGTAAGGTACGGAGATGCGGCGGTAGCGTTGGCCTTCGCGCTCAAATACGCGCTGGATGGTGGGCAGCAGCAACTCAATCAACTGCTGTTCTTTGCGGTGGTAAAATTCGAAAAACTGCTCTTGGTACCGGCTGACCAACTCCGTCTCGTCAAGAGAGAGGAAATCCCCTTCACTCATTTTGGGGTCAAGGCCAAGCTCGCTCATGCTGCCTTGCCGGAAAGTCTGATAATCGCCGCTATTTTTGTGCATGGCCACTAAGCCTTCGGTCATGGAACGGAACATCATGTCGAGGTCCACTTGCAGGCGTTCGCCACTCAGGGCATTGTACCGTTTTTTATAAATGGCTTCCCGCTGAATGTTCATCACGTCGTCGTATTCGAGAAGCCGCTTACGGATGCCAAAGTTGTTTTCTTCCACTTTCCTTTGCGCCCGTGCTATACTTTTAGTGACCATGGAGTGCTGGATGACATCGCCCTCCTTGTGGCCCATTCTGTCCATCAGGGAAGCAATGCGCTCCGATTGAAAGAGCCGCATCAGGTTGTCTTCTAAGGACACGTAAAACTGGGAAGACCCCGGGTCGCCCTGGCGGCCGGAACGGCCCCGCAACTGGCGGTCCACCCGGCGGCTATCGTGGCGTTCGGTACCGACGATTGCCAGCCCACCCAGCCGTTTAGCATCGGGCTTCAATTGGAATGCCGGTGCCAGCTCGTTCGACATATCCAGCGTCATTTCTTTGCCGGTGCCTACCTGGCGGATGGTATATTTATAGCCCCCTTTGGCAGTGGAGTCTTTGACCACTTTCACCAAATCGAAAAGGGTTTCGGGTGCCAGCTTGATGTCGGTACCACGGCCGGCCATGTTGGTGGCGATGGTGACGTTGCCGTTGCCTTTTTCGTCTTGTTGCCCGGCGCGTGAAACGATGAAGGCCTCCCGCTGGTGCTGTTTGGCGTTGAGCACTTCGTGGTTGACGCCCCGCATGTGCAGAAACCGGCTGAGTTTTTCAGAAATATCTACCGAGGTGGTACCCACCAAAACCGGCCGGCCGGCCTTGCTAAGCAAGCTGATTCTATCCACGACGGCATTGAACTTTTCCTTTTCTGTTTTGTAAACTTCATCCTCATTGTCTTGCCTTATGACGGGCACGTTGGTCGGGATGACGGACACGTCCAGTTTGTAGATGTCCCACAATTCTTTGGCTTCCGTTTCGGCCGTACCAGTCATACCGCAGAGTTTGTGGTACATCCGGAAATAGTTTTGCAGCGTCACGGTGGCATAGGTTTGGGTGGCTTCGCCAACTTTTACGTTTTCCTTGGCTTCGAGGGCTTGGTGAAGCCCGTCGGAATAGCGGCGGCCTTCCATCATACGGCCGGTCTGCTCGTCCACGATTTTCACTTCACCGTCAATCACAATGTACTCTTCGTCTTTTTCAAACAAGGTGTATGCCTTGAGTAGCTGGTACATCACGTGTAGGCGCTTCGATTTCACGGCAAAATCCTGCGACAGCTTAATTTTAGCCGCCTCTTTTTCTGGGCCGTTAAGCCCGGTGTTGGTGTCAATTTCCACCATGCTGGCAGCTATGTCGGGCATGATGAAGAAACCGGGGTCGTCTTTGCCTTTGGCTAAGAACTCAGCACCGTTGTCGGTCAGCTCCACAGAGCGGTTTTTCTCGTCTATGTAGAAAAGGAGAGGCTCATCTACGAGGTGCATATTTTTCGAGTTCTCCTGCATGTAGTGGTTCTCAGCTTTTTGCAGGATGACTTTCACGCCTTCCTCGCTCAGGAATTTTATGAGTGGGCGGCTTTTGGGCAGCGCCCGGTGGGCACGCAACAGAGCCATGCCTATCTGACCCTCTTCGAGGCCTGTGTCGCCTTCGTTAAATAACTTTTTGGCCTCCGCCAAATACTTGCTGGCGAGCTGCTTCTGCGCTGCCAGCAGCTTTTCCACTTCGGGTTTCAGCTCTTTGTATTCCAACTCCTCCTCCCCTTCCCCAACGGGGCCGGAAATGATGAGGGGCGTCCGGGCATCGTCTATCAATACGCTGTCCACCTCGTCCACCATGGCATAGTGGTGCTTGCGTTGCACCATCTCATCGAGGGAGCGCACCATATTGTCGCGCAGGTAGTCGAAGCCAAACTCATTGTTTGTGCCATAGGTGATGTCGCAGAGGTAAGCGGCACGGCGCTGCGGAGAATGCGGCCGGTATTTGTCTATGCAATCTATGGTGAGCATCAGAAACTCGAAGATAGGGCCTATCCACTCGCTGTCACGGCGGGCGAGGTAGTCGTTGACGGTGACCACATGAACCCCTTCGCCGCTGAGGCCATTGAGGTAAGCGGGCAGGGTGGCTACGAGGGTTTTACCTTCCCCGGTGGCCATCTCGGCGATTTTGCCTTCGTGGAGTACCATGCCTCCGATGAGTTGCACGTCGTAGTGCACCATATTCCAGGTGATGTCGCCACCGGCAGCGACCCAACTGTTTTTCCAGATAGCTTTATCACCCTCGATTTTCACATAATCTTTTTGCTGGTTGGCTGCCATTTCCCGGTCGTGAGGGGTGGCACTCACGGTGATGGTCGTGTTATCCATGAAACGGCGTGCCGTTTCTTTTACCACGGCGAAAGCCTCTGGCAGCAGCTCGTTGAGAATTTCCTCGAGATGTTTGTCACGCTCCTTTAGAAGTTCGTCCAATTCTTTAAAAAGCTCCTCCTTTTCCTGGATGTCCTCCGTTTCGTTGGCCTGCTCCCGTATGCTCTTAATGTCCTCGTCAATGCCGGAGAGATGCCCGGCGATACGTTCACGAAATTCAGTGGTTTTATGGCGCAGTTCGTCGTGACTAAGCCCGCTGAGTTTATCAAATTCTTCATTGACCTGGTCAACGACGGGGCTGTATTTATTGAAATCACGTTCGCTTTTATTCTTGATGAGATTCTTGAAAATACCGAGCATATTATTGAGCTGTTAGATTATTAGATGGCAGAGGCAAGACAAACATCGAAAGCATTTCGGGCCGCCAAATGCTATTGTCTATTGTCTAAACTCTATGGTCTTTAAAAAAAAAGGTGTGCAAAGATAGGAATAAGCAAAGGTTCCTGATGTGGATTTGGCTTCACACAATTCGTTCCATTACCAAAAATATGACGGGCTGGCAGGTTTGCCAGATGAATGCAGGCAGGAATGGCATGGGGGGGTGTTACGGTGTTGGGGTATTGCAGAATCATCCAGAGCTTCGGCACAGGAGAGCCTTTGGCCGTTGCTTATTGTCCATTGTCCATTGTTTCAAGGTCTTATTACTTCTATCTTTCGGGGCTTGTCGTCTCCTTTTCTAAAGGGGCCTTGAGGCACCAGGCGTTCAGGGCGGGGATCCCAGGCGTTGTGGGCATAGATTCCGGTAAAATAGTAAATGGCTCCGTCCCGGCCATCCATGAGGGTAATGTCATTGCCGGGATTGGCATTCACGGAATTCGGGAAGACGTTGAATGGGTCTTCTTTGGCGATGAGGCTCAAAGATTCGGGAACCTCCTGCCGTCCATTTTGAAACGTAAACAGCAGGGTCTCTTCCGCCGCATAAATTTTAAGGGGAGGCTCTGCTGTCATGAATCCGAAGGAGATGTAATCCATGCCGGGGTTTTCCACGGGGTGCGGCACCAAAGCATTCTGCACCCAGTTGCCACTGAAGTTTTTCAAATTTACAAACGTAGTGCCGGTGGGCGCCACCACCGTGGCCTGCCCCGACCCCACGAGCACGTAAGACGAAGGGGATACGCCGGCCTCCGGCATGGCAAAAACGCCCCACGCCAGGCTGTCGGGCAACCACTGCAATTTGAATTTTATTTGGGAAAACGACGGGGTGGCAAATGTACCAGCAAACAGCATTGCCAAAAGGATAGGTTTCACGTAAGTCATGGCCCAATAATTTTTCCGGGGGGAAATTGTACGACGGGAATCAGCCGGACAATTTGCAACATTGATGCCAGTTGGCAGATGGGTGAGCTACTTTCATATTGCAGCAGCGGCAGTATGTTGCCCTTTCAACTGCGTGGCGTACCGCTTCGGGCATAGAACCTTCAGCGAGTGTGGCCGGATGCTGAACCGGGCGGCTCCCATCAGGTCGAAACCCTCGCCATCTACGTGCACGGCAGTGGGATGAGCGGGCGTCACACGTATATCGTAGCCTGAATAATACTCCACGAGCC
>SCUG01000654.1 GCA_004297645.1 Saprospiraceae bacterium
ATAGTGGTATATCAAGGGTTCGTGAAAATTCGTGGCTGACCTCCCTAACACTGGCGAAGCCAGCACCAAATTTTTCTGCCAAAAAAAGCACGAATTTCAGAGGTTAGCGCCTAAACTATCGGCCTTGCCCTCCTCCCCCCGAAAAAAAAACTCCGAAAGAAAGCAGTACTTCTGCACTCTCTTCCGGAGCATTCGATTTGATTCAGAAAATATTTTGGCTTAATAGGGTCATTTGGCATAATTAGGATGGCACAAATCTACGGGCATTCTCATCTCCTCTCATGGACATTTGTTGCAAAAACATGCACAAATAAAGCATGATTGGGTAAATGGCCGCTCTTTAATACTTTGTAAGTTGAAGTACTTACGTTTCTAAAACGAATGAAGGCTAAAACACGCTTGAGCATTTTAGCCTTCATTGAGACCAGGTCTTATCTTTATTAGCTTACAGCTATTTTTTAATCTTCTTCGTTGGCAGCGGCAATTACATCATTGGTTCCGAATGCCGGAGTGTTACCGTAGATTCCGGAATAATGGTAGGAAACGACACCGTTTGGACTGCTGAAATCAATAACTCCGATGTCATTGCCAGGATTTGAGCTATAGGAATTGGGTGCTGCGAATGGGTCGGTATTATTATCAAACAACGAAATCTCATTTGCATGCACGCCATTACAAGTGAAAGTGAACAGCATTGTTTCTTCGTTTGGCATCAGGCTGATACGTGGTTCGTCAGCAACAAAACCGAAAGAAACATAAGACTTATCAGGGGCTTCAGCAGGTGCATTCACTCTTGCATTCTCAATCCAGGTACCACTTACGTTTTTAAAATTAGAAAAAGTGAAATCAAGCGGAGCAACGATGGTCACCTGACCAGAGCCGGTGCTGATATTATCGCTTGGTGAAATGGTATTGTCAGGTCTTACAAATACACCCCACGTCATGTGGTCGGACAATAGTTCAATTTTAAATTCGATGCTATGGCTTTGTGCGGAAAGGCTGGCGGAGAAAACGAGGGCCAGGAAAGTGAAGCTAATTGTGCGAAGAGTGTTCATAATGTCTGAGTTTTTGTTGTTTGATGAAGCAAATATGCGCTCATTACGCCGCCCCATGCGACCCGAAAAATACATCCCTCGTGACGAGGTATTTTCATGGAGGCATTCAAAAACCTTTATTCTAAAGGCTCTTCAACTCACGACATGGTGACCAATTCCACCGCAGAAATTTCTGCTTTTAGAGCTTGATCCCCTCAACAATTCTCACAGCCTCTTCAACCCCTCGACCCCGCGCAGCACGCCGCTCACCGTGTGTGGATGTTGAAATTCGCCATTGCGGAGCATCTGCTCCACCTGGGCCAGCGGCAGTTCGAGAGCTTCGATATCTTCCGCATCTTCCAATTCGGGTTCGGCTACTTTTCCAGCACCAAGGGCGAGGTAGTGATGAATGTAAGAATCCATGAAGACAGGGTTGGAAGCCACACAACCCATGTAATGCCATTCGCGAGCTGAATAACCAGTCTCTTCCATGAGTTCCCGTTTGGCGGCCTGTTGATGGTCTTCGCCATCGTCCACCATGCCGCCTGGCAGTTCGAGGATGTAAGCGCCGATGCCGAAGCGATACTGTTTTATCAGTAGCACCTTACCCGATTGGGTGAAAGCAAACACATTCACCGAGTCGTTGCCAGTAAGAATGGTAATGCGGGCGGCCTTTTTTGTTCGGGGATTGAGCACTTGGTCGAATCGGGCTTTAAACAATTTAAGGTCAATGGCAGGCTCCGATTCGAGGAGCTGCCAGGTATTTTTTTTGTCTTGCATGGGTGTTGAGATATTTTTAAAAAATTTATTGCGGACAGCAAAATTAGGGATAGTTTTGGCCAATACGCAGCCGGGCCTTTAGCTTCGGCGAATTAGAAAGCATCAATTTTTACTGATCCAAAAATGCAACTGAGCAAACTCATCACACACGCATTTCTATGGTTCCTTGTGGTTTGGTGTGGAAATTCCTGCCTTCCCGATAATGACAATCCGGCTCCATACCTCCACCTGCAAGACGGAGCTCATAATGTAGGCATGGCGACCTGCCGCTCCTGCCACAACGATGCGTACCTAACATTCATGCAAACGGGCATGGGGCAGTCCTTGGGGCTGGCCAACCGCCAAAAGTCGGCAGCCCGATTCGATGCACAGGCGGTGGTGTATGACACGCTCAACGATTTTTACTACTTCCCGTTTTTCAACAAAGACAGCGTTCTGCAAATATTGGAATACCGGTTGGAAAATGGAGACACCGTACACCAGCGGCTGGAAACCGTCAGTTACATCGTTGGTTCAGGCCAGCATACCAACTCTCACATTCTCGACATAAATGGCTACTTCTATCAGGCACCGGTCACCTGGTATGCGCAGGAACAACGATGGGATTTGGCTCCGGGTTTTCGGGAAAATAATTCGCGTTTCGGGCGCTTCCTGACTATCGAATGTATCTCCTGCCACAACCAATATCCCACCCCTGTGCCGGGGTCTCTGAATAAATTTTCCGAAATGCCCACTGGTATCGAGTGCGAACGCTGCCATGGCCCTGGTTCCGTTCATGTGCAGGAAAAACTCGCAGGGCACCTTGTGGATACCGCCCAAATGGCAGACCCCACCATCGTCAACCCCCGGCGGCTGCCACGCGACCTCCAATTGGACCTATGCCAACGCTGCCACTTACAGGGCGTGGCTGTGCTAAACGAGGGCAAGACCTTCTACGATTTCAGGCCCGGAATGAAGCTCAACGATGTCATGAATGTCTTTCTGCCACGTTTTACCAACTCCGATAAGAAGTTCATCATGGCATCACAAGCCGACCGCCTTCGGTTAAGCAAATGTTTCAAAAACTCCAAATCGCTAAGTTGCCTGACTTGCCACCATCCCCACCATAGCGTCAAGACGACCCCCTCCAGCAAGTATAGAAAGGCCTGCCTTAGCTGCCACTCTCAAAATGGGCTATCAGAATGCAGCGCAACGGCACAAGAGCGGGCCAAGGCCTCTGACCGTTGCGAGCAATGCCACATGCCTGCTTCAGGCACGACCGACATCCCACATGTGCACATCACCGACCACCGCATTGCCGTTCACCGTAATAAAGAAGCGAAAAGCCGGTCAAAGGCGGCGTTTTCCGGCATTCAAATATTGACCAAAGAAAATCCTACACCACTCGATATGGCGAAAGGATACCTCGCCACCTACGACAAGTTTCTCTCCATTCCCATCATGATTGACAGTGCAGGCATTTACTTAGCAAGGTCGGATGAAGCCTATGATAAAAAGTTCACCACGCTCATTCACTATCTTTTTCTCAAAGAGGATTATGGGCGTATGCTGGAAAATGCAGAAAAGTGGCCGGGCGATAAAAAAATGGATGCCTGGACGGCTTATCGAATTGGAGAGGCTCATTATAAGTTGGGGCACATGCAACAAGCCCTCAGCTATTTTAGCCAGGCCACTGATTTGCTACCTTTTCATCTCGATTTTTTAGAAAAAAAAGGAATGGCTCTGATTGGCCTCCGCCGGCTCGATGAGGGCATAAAGACTTTGCAAGCCGTACTTTCCGAAAACCCGGAACGGCCCATGGCACTTTGTAACCTCGGCTATGCCCACGTGCTGAGGGGAGAATTGCAAAAAGGAGAAAAACTATACGATAAAGCCATAGCACTGGACCCAGACTATGAGCAAGCGCTGCTCAACAAAGCAGCTTTGCTCATTTTTAATAAGCGAAGAAAAGAGGCGGAAAAACTGCTGAAAAGGGTGTTGAAAATAAATCCCAAAAATGAAGAGGCCCGGCATGCGTTGCAAAGATGAGAGTTTGTCAGCGTCTTTTGCGCCTGCGTTGAATTGCCACAAAGTCATCAACCTCCCGGTTGGATCGCCAGCGGTGGATGACATCCCCGGCTATCAAAAAGATACAGCCGAGGGAAAACACGCCGTTGCGTACCCCTTCGAACAATGGTTTAAATTGCGGGTAAAAACTGTGTATCACTAAAAATTCGATACAAATGAATAAGGCCGCCGTGAGGTAAGACAGTATTGCAGCCGCCCGCATTTTGCGCACAAAAGAAGGGTGCATCTTGCGAATGCATTTTTTTAGAAACATGCTCGCATCGTTGTCATAAGGGTCTATACGCAGCAGTTCGCGAAGGATGTAGTCTGCTTTTTCCAATTGATAAGTGTGGTAGCAGGAGGCCGCCTTCTTGAAAAGAACGGTATGAAAAACGTCTTCGCCATTGAAAAACCGGACGTTGTTCATCACTGACAGCTCAATGACGGTGTCGGCCATGCGGAGATTTTTTTCATAAGCACCAATTTCGAAGAGCGCGTTGGTATAGGCCGTCACCATCTCGAAATACGCCTCGAATTCCAGTTCCCTAATTTCCTTTTGATACTCTTCGAAGTACCGCACAATGGTGCGCCACTCCTTTGGCTCGATAGCCCGGAAGTCGCGATAAACTTTAGCCTGGTATGTGGACTGGTGCGGTGTCATCTTCATTCTTTTCCCTGTATAAGATAAAGGCGTAGCAGCCGCCATAAGTAGCCTATTTAAAAAATAACTCCTTGGTTTATGGTAGGGGGTTCAAATGAAAAAGTATGGGTTTGCTGGGGCTGGCGTCAATTTCAAAAGCAGCGATTTGCAGGTTCAACAGATACAGGCCGTCTTTAATTGCGGGAGGCACATAAATCAACTCGGTGATGGTACAATTTCCCCGGAGAAGGTCTCCCACCTGACCGGAATACCCCCAAAATGCCCGGTGCGAAAGCAAGGCCCCGCCGTCTTTTTCCTTATCGGCCGACGGCAAATCGAGCAGCAAATGCTCCACACCACAATCTACCAAAAACGTTGCCGCACCGGGATGAAGGTAGGGGGGATTGGAGCCTGAATAATTTGCAGTCAGCTTGCGTTTGTCGTTGGGCAATGTTCGCAAAATCAGCGCATCCACCTCCCCTGGTGCGACCGCTTCCGTTAATTGGTGACGAAGAATGACCCTGTCCCCGTTGCCCTGCTGCGTGGGAAATACACTGACCAATTTAGCAAAGAAATGGAATTTTTTCAAACATTGATTGACGGTAAATCGCGCTTTGGCGATGTGCCCGACACACTCGGTATGGGTACCATTGCCGTGCGGATTGAAGGTGACGTTGAGGAAATTAACGGAGCCACCCTTTGCCGTCGAGCCTATGAAATCACCAGCTACCACCGGTTCGGTGGACATTGCTGGCGCATAAAAGCAGTTAGGGCTGAGAAGGCCTTCCGCTAAGGGTATGCCGATGTCGAGGGGCTTGGACAAATCAGCGAAATAGGCCTTGCCATTGCGGTAAATAGTAGCTTTGAGTTGCGTCATCATGCGGTGGTATTTTCATAAAGTAAGGTAAAGGAAAGCGAACCGGAAAGTGCAAGCGCCAAAATCTTAAAAGAAATTTTTCCTTGCGTAATTTTATGTGAACATTTGCCCCTGAGACCCGAAAACCATTTGCCAGACCCGGAACTGAGGGAAGTTATGAATTCTATACTGACTAAATACGCCGAGCTCCTCGTCCACTACTGCGTGGAAATAAAAGAAGGCGACCGCCTATACGTAAACACCACCACTCTTGCCGAGCCTTTAGTGCGCGAGATTTGGAGGGCAGCCACTCACGCCGGTGCCCACGTGGAAGTCAATCTCTCTTTCCGCGAGCAAAACAGGATTTTTATGGAGGAAGCTGGCGAGGCGCAACTTCTTTATACCCCCATGCTGCAAAAACTGGCGATGGAGGAATTCGACGCCTATCTGAATATCCTGGCCCCGTTCAATTTACGGGAAGACCAAAATACCGACCCTGGAAAAAACCGCACAAGGCAGGAGGCGCTCAAATGCATCAACAAGGTTTATTTTGAACGCACGGCCACCCGCTCCCTCAAGCGAAACCTTTGCCAATATCCTACGTTAGCAAATGCACAGGAGGCGGGCATGTCGCTCGAAGAATACGAGCATTTCGTGTTCTCGGCATGCAATCTCTATGACGAGTACCCCGCCGCTGCCTGGTTACAGGTGCGGCAATCGCAGCAGAAGATAGTGGACCTGCTCAACCAGCGGGAAACCGTGCAGTACAGAGGCGAAGATATCGACGTCACCTTTTCGGCCAAAGGCCGGATATGGATAAATTCAGACGGACAAACCAACATGCCCTCCGGGGAAGTGTACACCTCCCCTGTCGAAGACTCTATCAACGGGCATATTCACTTTAGCTACCCCGTGGTGTATTCGGGCCATTTGGTGGAGGGGATAACATTGTGGATTAAAGACGGGTATGTGGAAAAATGGGAGGCCCGGCATGGACAGAAATTGCTCGACAACGTATTCGAGTTGCCAGGGGCACGGCGGTTTGGCGAAGCCGCAATCGGAACAAATTACAAAATTGACCGTTTTACAAAAAATATTCTCTTCGATGAAAAAATCGGTGGGAGTGTGCATATGGCCATCGGGCAGTCGTACCTACAAACAGGCGGCAAAAATGAATCGCCCATTCATTGGGATATGATAGCAAATATGAAAAATGGAGGCGAGATTTTTGCAGACGGCGAAAAGATTTACGAAAGCGGGAGATTCCTGTTCTAAGGCCAAAAACTTTGACGAGGAAAGAGGTTCCCCGCTGTGCCCCTTAAATTTGTGAAATGAATAATGATTTGTTATGTCCAATTTTCCTAAATTGGCGGCATAATTAGTACTGTGAAGAACTTTTTTTGAGAAACCTTTTTTCCCAAAACAACGCTATACAATTACAAAACGTGGAGAACAACATTGCATTCTTAGAGCTGAAATACGGTAATATTTACGGAGGGTTCCCCAACTTTTTTGCCATCGCCGAAGTATCCCTTCTCGTGTTTGAAAATCGCTCAAACAAAATCTTCATCGAATCTTGGGTCAACAGAGCAGATGTCGATTTCGTCAGTGTGTATTCGAAAACCAACGAACTTGGACACACCGTCGGCCGTTACAAAGAGGTCATCAACATGCGAAGCGGCAGAAAACGCCCTTTCATGGAGGAGTTTAAAGTAGATGAACGTGCCCTTCAATATTCATTCAAACAACTGCGACCGGTACACCCTCAAATCAAAAGGTTTATTTTAAACACCTTTCGCAAGTACCAAATTCAGACTGTTGTCACCTTTGACGGCCGCCGGGATATTTTCCTGTGCGAGCGTGCCGGAGCCCGGTTCGACCGGATGCGCATCGTGGACCTCCAGAAAGACTTGAACAAAATAACGGACTATCTCTTCTCCCTCAACAAGCTCGCTGTCATCATCAATTTCGATATGGATGGTTCCTACTTGCGTTCTATCAACCAAGAGTATTGGTTGCACCCTATTGCAGCCAAACAACTAAGCCCCGGCACCGCTGCCTGGGATGCAGCACGCCTGCTTATGGTGTACAATGAATTCACATTATACCAGACTGACTTTCTTCTCCGGGCCCAGCAACTACTGAACAAGATTCAGGCTACCAAGCCGGTGGAAGAGAAAAAAACGGAAATAAATAACAAGGAAGAGGAAGAATAACTTTCTTTCCCCGGAAAGCTTGTCCGTTTTTTTGCCTCTGGCAAAACAGAAACTATCCCGAATTTTCTACAACATGAGAATTCGGGATTTTTTTTGCAATTACCCACTCGATAAATTCAAACCTGCCTGACTTGGAAATGGCAGCGTGACACTCTCTCATCACTATACCCTTCTCAAAATGAAATCCGGCCCTCTCAGAATGAGAAGGTTTTCTTTTTCTGCACATTTCATCTCACCAAATGTTCGAGTTCAAAATATTGGGGAACAGTGATTTAGGAATTTTTACAAAAAAGGAAACTTCAGCGGCCTGCATTTTGGCATAAGGAAATCAACACCACGAAAGCGTGGCACATTGAAAGGCATTGATTGACATACTATGAACGATGGAAACTACAAACTCTTTCATAAACACTACTGCACTAATTAGCGATGACTTTCGCCAGTGAACAAGGAGCAAAAAATCCCAATTGCCATCTGACCCAAATTGACCACATTTTTTTAACCGATTATAATTTCCAAACTTTTACAACATGAGTACCATCGAATTCAACAGCCATTTCGACAGCCTTCAACACAAATTACTACCTTTTGCCTACCGGCTAACCAACAACGTTGAAGATGCAAAAGACCTCATCCAGGAAACCGCACTGCGTGCCTACAACAACAAGGAAAAATTTGAGGTAGGTACCAACTTCCGTGCTTGGGTAACTACCATCATGCGCAACACCTTCATCAACATTTACCGAAAGAAAAAGAACCGCAACACTACCTCCGAACCAGCCGACAGCTACGTCTTCGTAAATGAAGCCCATGCCGTTGACAACTGCGCCTATTCCAATATGATGATGATGGAATTGCACAAAATCCTCGGCAAACTCGACCTGATTTATCGCAAACCCTTTCTGATGTTTTACGAGGGCTACAAATACGAAGAAATTGCCAGCATGATGGAGCTGCCAATTGGCACCGTCAAAAGCCGCATTTTCTTTGCCCGGCAAAAACTCATGAGCAACATCCAGCTTCAGTACGCATACACTACCACGATGAACTGAACTCATTGGCCAAGAATAATTCCATCGTTTTGGGCACCTGCCCCGGCCTCCCCTTCCCAAAAATTGATGCACAGACTGTTTCTGACAGCCCTGTAGATTGTATCAATTATCAGCATAGTCCCCGATAACCCTGACCGGTTACCGGGGCTATTCATGTAAAGGAGCTTTTGCCTATTATTGCGTGGTATTGTAAACGTAATTTTAAGCCAATGGCCCCTCGTCCTACCCTGTGGGCACCAAAGACATGGCACCGGAAATACAAAAAAAACAACCACTCGAACCCTTACTTCTCAGGCGCTCGCCAATGGAGGGGGTAGTCCGTTTTCTGCGCCGTCTTTACCCTCGTGAACTTCTATCTAAAGGAAGCTTCAGTCGCAATTCAACGATTATTCCCAATATAAAAAAACGGAGCTTGCAGGCCTTGCAGGTGTTACGCCCCTTGTTGAACAGGCTGAAAAACATCACCCCTCAAAAAATTCTCAGCGCTCTCGACCACATGACCTTAAAAAAGAAAATCCGGGCGGCTTTGGTGGTTTTGTTCACTTCCATCACCTTCATGGGAATACTGGGCGGTTATTACGTTCATCGCACTTCGAACAGTATGATTTTAATGCTCCGGGAAAACTACACCACCCTAAAATACACCACCATCATGTCGCAGGCCATCAACGACATGATACGAATAGTGCCGATGAAAGGAGCCACCGCTTCCTACAAACGCGTAGAATTGCAAAAGGCATTTAGCAGATTCGAACAATACCTCAACCTCCAAATGAGCAAGGCCACCCTGAAAGAGGAACAGGACTTCAATGATAAACTGAAAGTTGATTACGAGATATTTAAAAACTCGCTCCGCAGACTTCTCGTTACTGGTGAATTTCCCATTGATATGCAATTCAAACGCGACTACATTCTGAGTTTGATAAATTCGGTAAACGATATGAATGGCTCCATCATCGAACAACGAACCGAAGAGGCCAGCAATACAGCCAACCGCGTAACGATGTTGCTGATTATCATGGGATTTTTCTTCACGATTTTTGTCTTGTTTGCGCTTTTCTATTTCCCACATTATTTCGCCAGCCCTATCCAAAGCATGACAGAGAGCATTCAGCAAATAGCCCAAAAGAATTACAACCAACGGCTGCCGGTGCACCACAAAGACGAGTTGGGGAAAATGGCTGAATCATTTAACGCCATGGCCAAGAAATTAGCGGAATACGACAATGTCAACGTTGCACAAATTCTCACAGAAAAGCAACGAACGGAGACTATCATCCAGCGTATGAACGAAGCAATCATCGGATTGGACGACGAGAAAACCATACTGTTTGCCAACCCCCCGGCATTGGAACTCACGGAGCTGCCTCAGGAAGAACTCGTTGGTCAAAGCGCCCGCCATATTGCAATGAAAACCGATTTTCTCAGTAACCTTTTCGAAGAGGTACTTTTTCAGGAATTGCCTGATAGCGCCACTTTCCCCACGATTAGGATGGACAAAAACGGTAAACGCCAATATTTCAACAAAGATGTTCTGAAGGTACCTGGCCAAGCAAAGAATAAGGAGCAACCCACCAACGTCGGTTATGTGATCATCCTGAAAAATATCACGGATTTGAAAGAGGCCGACCTGGCAAAAACCAATTTCATGGCCACCCTATCTCATGAGCTTAAAACTCCCATCTCAGCCATTGACATGAGTCTCAACCTATTGGCCGATAACCGCATCGGCCCGCTGAATGAAGAGCAACAGGACCTCTCCGCCACCATCCGGCAGAACACCTCCCGGCTCTTAAGGATGATTAATGAAATTTTGGAAATCTCGCGCATCGAAACCGGGAAACTACAACTCAAACTGGAGGATACAGCTCCCGATGCACTTATCGTCAGAGCTTTGGACAATGTAAAGACGTTCATCGTAGAAAAGGAAATTGCCATAAATCAGTACATCGAGCCTAACCTGCCCACGTTGCGCCTCGACGTTCACAAAACCACCGCTGTCCTGGTTAATTTCCTCACGAACGCGGTGCGATATTCTGCCGAAAAACAGGCCATTGAGATTATCGTCGTCCGTCAAGACAGCCTGGTGGAATTCGCCGTGAAAGACCACGGCCCCGGCATTTCGAAAGAAGAGCAACGCAAACTTTTTCAGCCATACCGCCGGGCCGAAGGCGATAAGACCAAAGGCACCGGATTGGGGTTGGCCATTTCAAAGGAATTTGTGGAGGCGCAGGGAGGCAAGATTTGGGTGGAAAGCAAGTTAGGTTCCGGCAGCACCTTCGGCTTCGTGTTGCCCGTAGGGTAAAAAACGATGATCGTTTCAGGTTTCGAGTTTTGGAGCCTGAAACCTGACACCATTATTCGGCATCTACTCGCAGGCCACCAAGCAACATTAACAATATCAGCCCGGCAAAGGCGATGATGATTCCAATGACTATGAATAATATACCGATTGCGGGAATCACCAATCCCAAAACTATGAATAGCCCGCCGAGGAGCATCACTATAACACCAAGAATGCCAAGACTGAATCCGCCGGAGTGCTTGCCTTTGCGCTCCCACCTCTTTTGTTTTTTCTCCAACTTATTCTGCCAGCGCTCCATCCGCTTGTTAAAGCGATTGGCTTTTTTCACCTGCTTTTTGGAAAGTACGCTGCCCTGAGTAACCTCTTGTACGCCTTCCGTGACATCGCCCTGAACAGACCGCGCCACCGTAGGAGTTTGAAGAGTGAAAACAAATATCAATGCACTTAAAATCGTCAAAATTCTCTTCATCGAAAACGGGTATTAGAAAGTTAAGAAATGAAAAAGCAGCACAGTTGAGTGCCAACTCTTTTATAATAATTAGATGCAAAAAAGCGGAACCCGCCCCTACTTCGCATGGAGAAAATGTACTTCCCGAACCACGGCCCAACCGAAGTTCAGACCCGGCCTGCGCACACGAGCAGCAGAAAGGTTGGAAAATTGCAAACTTGATAAAAGCGAGACAAGTTAAAGGCTTGTTTGCCACCCGGTTTTAGCATTTGAGTATTTATCACTATTGACTACCTTCGCTCCGTTTTTAAAAAATGGCCACCGCGCCACCAGAGTAAAGCATGGATTTTGTTGGGAAAAGTACGCGGCAGCACTACAATATGCAAAAGGTAATTTTCAAAGATTTAGGTACCATATCTTACCGGGAAGCCTGGGATTATCAGCAAAAATTGTTGCAGCAAAGCATTGACATCAAGCTGAAAAACCGGAACCTCAAAGAGGGGCACCAACCGTTGCTGAATGTACGGCATTACTTGCTGTTCTGCCAGCATCCACCGGTGTACACCCTCGGCAGCTCGGGATCATCGGACCACCTGCTGCTCGATGAGAAGGGCCTGCAAAAGAAGGGAATTGAGTTTTTTAAAATAAACAGGGGCGGTGACATCACCTACCATGGGCCGGGGCAAATCGTGGGTTACCCTATTTTCGACCTCGAAGAGTTTTTTACCGATGTCCACCGATATGTGCGGTACCTTGAGGAAGCCACCAT
>SCUG01000655.1 GCA_004297645.1 Saprospiraceae bacterium
GTTTTTGCTTTCATAATGAAATGAGTTTAAGAAGTGAAGAAATTGGTGAAGAAAGGTGTTTTCGAAAACAGGGCTAAATTTAGTCCAATATGAAATGCCTGTCAATCCCCCGGACGGGGGAGAAGCGCGAAAATGACAAATACCCGGCAGCCGCAATTCGGCTTTGCACTTGATTTATATTGTTGAGCGTCGGGTTTTGTCAGTTTGTGATTTTGGCCTTTAGCCACCGGCTGTTGGTCAAAAGCTAATGGCCAGAAGTATATTTGCCCCCAGTACTGCCTTCGGCGGCGCTGAGGGGGAGGGGAACTTGGAGGCTTCGTCCCCAAGCTCCTTTGGAGCATAGATGCTTAACGGTTTTCATATAGAGCTACAAAAGACAAAACCATGCGATTCGCAGTATAAAACTCCCTACCTTCATCCCTCAAAAATTATCAACAGCATGAAGTTTAAATTCACCCTGCTGGCCCTCCTCTTTGCGAGTTGCTTTTCTTATGCCCAAAAGAAAAACGAAGCCTTCGAATACCACATCCACAAGGCAAGCTCACCTGTGAAGGTAGATGGCATGGGCAGCGATGCCGCCTGGCAATCCACCGAAGTAGCCACTGATTTTTATCAGGTGCTGCCGATGGACACCGGCAAAGCCCTCGTGCGCACGGAGGTGCGGATGCTGTACGACGATAAAAACCTTTACCTGCTGGCCGTTAACTACGAAAAAATGGACGGCCCATACATGGTCGAATCCCTCCGCCGGGATTTTAATTTTGGCAAAAACGACAATTTCCTGCTCTTTCTCGACCCCTTCGACGACCAGACCAACGGCTTTACCTTCGGTGCCAACGCACGGGGCGCCCAATGGGACGGCCTGCTCTATGAGGGCGGCAAGGCCGGCCTGAGTTGGGAAAACAAATGGGAATCGGCGGTGCAGGCTGCTGACGACAAGTGGGTGTTCGAGATGGCAGTGCCTTTCAAAACGCTGCGCTACAAACCGGACATCCGGCGCTGGGGCATCAATTTCAGCCGGCTCGATTTAAAGACCACCGAAAAATCGGCCTGGGCGCCGGTGCCGCGCCAGTTCCCGACGGCTTCGCTGGCCTACACTGGCGTGCTCGTGTGGAACGAGCTTCCGCCCCCGGCCGGCGCCAACGTGTCGGTCATCCCCTACGCCCTCAGCGGCCTGAGCAAGGATTTTGAAAACAACACGGGCACTGATTTTCACAAAAAAATAGGCGTGGATGCCAAGGTGGCGCTGACCTCCTCGCTCAACCTCGACCTCACCGTCAACCCCGATTTCTCCCAGGTGGAGGTGGACGTGCAGCAGGTCAACCTCGACCGTTTCGAACTGTTTTTCCCGGAGCGGAGGCAGTTTTTTTTGGAAAATGCCGACCTCTTTTCCAACTATGGCTACGAAACCATCCGCCCCTTTTTCTCCCGCCGCATCGGGTTGGACGCACCCATCCGCTTCGGCGCCAGGCTCAGCGGCAAGATTGACAAAAACTGGCGCATCGGCCTGCTGAACATACAAACCGGCAAGAGCGGCAGCGACATTCCGGCCCAGAATTTTGGGGTCTTTTCCCTCCAGCGGCGGGTGTTCGCCCGCTCCAATGTCTCCGCCATTTTTGTCAACCGGCAGTCTTTCGATAACGAGGATTTGGCGGACAAAACCTCCGTCACCGAATACAACCGCAACCTCGGCTTCGAGTACAACCTCGCCTCTTCAAACAACCTTTGGACGGGCAAGCTGCTTTTTCTGAAAGCCTTCACGCCTGGCCTGAAAAGCAATGACCAGGTGGCGGCAGGCAACCTCCAGTACTCCGCCCGCAGTTGGAATTTCAGCTTGCAGTTTGAAAATGTAGGTGAAAATTTCCGCTCGGAAGCGGGCTTTGTGCCGAGGGTGGGCTACAACCATTTGGTGCCCTTTGCCAGCCGCTTGTTTTTCCCAAAATCCACCTGGCTGCTCAGCCACGGCCCCGCCGTAAGACTCGACTTCTTCTTCGATGAAAATTGGAAGCAGACGGACAATGAACTGGTGTTGCTCTACCGGGCCAGCCTGCTCAACCGCAGCGAATTCACGTTCTGGACGGCGCACAACTTCGTCCGCCTCGCCTCGCCTTTCGACCCCACCAACTTCGCCGGAGAAACCCTGGCTACCGGCACGGAGCACGACTGGAATGCCTTCGGTTTCGAGTTTACATCGCAGCCACAACGGCTCTTCACCTGGAGCCTGAATACCCGCAACGGCGGCTACTATGGCGGCGGCAAGCGCCAGCACTTCGGCGGGGAATTAGGCTACCGCTTCCAGCCGGTCGTTGCCATCGGGGTCACTTTCAACTACAACCGCATCGAGTTTTATGAAGACCCCCGCCTGCCGGAAGCTCTCAAAAATGAGAACTACGACTTCTGGCTTGTTGGCCCCCGCATAGACGTGACGCTAACCAACAAGCTGTTCTTCACTAACTTTCTCCAGTTCAACAATCAGACGAAAAACATAAACCTGAACACCCGCCTGCAATGGCGGTACAGCCCTGCTTCCGACCTCTTCCTCGTCTATACGGACAATTACTACGATGACCTTTCGGGCGTGCGCAACCGGGCGTTGGTGTTCAAACTGACGTATTGGTGGAATTTGTAGTTGCAGGCGGCTACACCGCCGCCGGGGCGCCGCTCACTGCCCATTGGCTGCCGCCTGGAAAGCCAGGGGCGACAAACCCGTTTCTTTGTGGAACAATTTTGAAAAATATCCGGGTCGGTGAAGCCCGTCTCATAAGCCACCTTGGCCACCGTCAACTCCGTATCGAGCAGCAGGGCCTTGGCCTTGGAGATGCGGACGTCCCGGATGAACAGGGTAGGCGAATTACCGGTCAGGGCCATGAGTTTACGGTAAAGTTGGGAGCGGCTCATGGCCACTTCCCGGCAAAGCCGGGGCATATCGAAATCAGGTTCAGCCAGGTGCGCTTCGGCGTGCTGCCGCACTTTTTGCACGAAGGCATTTTCTATCCCCTCATGCACCGGGGCTTCCGTTCCGGCTTTTCCGCCTTCCGGCTTTCCTACAACCGCTTCGACCAAAAAGGCTTGTTTCCCAACTCCCACATGGAGCGCAATACGATCGGCTTCAACGGCTCTTTGGATTTGGGCAACCAACTATCGGTGGGTTTGGGCATGAATTACGTCATCACCCGCACGCAGGGCCGTGCCGTCACCGGCTATGAAAATGGCGGCGGCGGCCGGAACCCGGCGCCTTCCCGCATCTCTTTCCCCACCAACGAGCAGGCCCCAAATGCCAACGGCTACAACCAGGGCGTCAGCCTGCTCGGCGGGCCGGACAAGCTGAGCACGCGGGTTTGGTGGGATGTGA